>JADGCV010000005.1 GCA_015228815.1 Magnetococcales bacterium
CTGGACGAAGAGTTCCGCGACATCCCCCAGGAAGTACGCAACGTCCTGCATCCGGTACGGATGATAGGCGCGGACCTCGATCGCCTGTTGCGGGCAGATCTTGACGCAGGAATAGCACTCCCAGCATTGCTCGGGTTCCTGATTGAACCCCTTCATGCGGGCCTTGTCCAGCTTCATCAGGTCGTTCGGGCAGATATACATGCAGGCCGTCTTGTCCTGGCCCTTGCATCCGTCACATTTATCCTGGATTACAAAACTTGGCATTGGATGCCCCTCCAAATTTCGAAAGTGAGTTGAATGACTGTCTGCTTCCCGGCCACCAATTTCAGCCGGTCGCAGCCTTGTTGAGCTTGATCTCCACCTTTTGTTCGTCCTCCAGACCGGCATAATAGGCCTGGAGAATCTTGACCACTTCCGGTCGGCTGAATTCAGCCGGCGGTTCCTTGCCTTCGGAAAGAGTCTTGCGCAGCGCCGTCCCCGACAGCAGCAGACGATCATCCTTGCCATGGGGACAGGTTTTCATCGAGGCCATTCCCTGACACTTGTAACAATAGAACGTCCAGTCGATCTTGAGCGGTCGTGTTTGCAGCATCGATTCGGGAACCTGGTCGAAGATGTATTGGGCATCGAATGGCCCGTAATAATCACCGACACCCGCATGATCCCGACCGACGATCAGATGCGAACAGCCATAGTTTTGACGGAAGACCGCATGCAACAGCGCTTCTTTGGGTCCGGCGTAGCGCATGTCCATCGGATAACCCGCCTGAACGACAGTATCCTTGACGAAATATTTGTCGATCAGGACGTTGATCGCCTCGGCGCGAACCTCCGCCGGAATGTCTCCCGCCTTGAGTTTTCCAAGGACCGAGTGAACCAGAACTCCGTCAAGGGTTTCGATGGCGATCTTGGCGAGAAATTCGTGGGAACGATGCATCGGATTGCGGGTCTGGAAGGCGGCAATTTTGCTCCAGCCCTTTTTTTCGAACAAGGCCCGGGTTTCGGCGGGCTTCATGTAGATGTTCGGATACTTGGCGGGAAATTCTCCTTCCGACAGAACCTGGACTGGACCGCCGATGTTGACATCCCCCTGTCCCATGACCATCTGGACCCCGGGATGGGCGGCATCGGTGGTCTGGAACACGCTCTGGCATTCCAGGGTCTTGTCGATGGTGTACTTTTCTTCGACCTTGATGATGCCGCGGATCTCTCCGGTTTCATCATCGATCAGGGCGACTTCCTGACCGATGCCCAGGGTATCCGCCTTTTGCTTCGTGGTCGAGAGGGTGATGGGAATGGGCCAGAACACGCCGTTGGCCAGTTTGGTGTGCCGGCAAACTCCTTCCCAGTCCGCCTTGTTCATGAATCCGGGCAACGGCGTGAAGGCGCCGATCCCCAGCATGATCAGATCCCCCGCTTCGCGGGAAGAGATTCTCAGGGATTCCAACCCATGGGCTTTCTTGACGGCGGCTTCCAGAGCGGCGCCGGTCAGCAACAGGGGCTTGAGTTCTCCACCGCCATGAGGTGGAACCAGTTTGGACATGATGTAACTCCTTCCAATGAAAAACGTGTTGGTTCGTTGAACGTTCGCCCCAGTCAAGAAGAGGGCGGACTCCGGGTCAGCGACCGTTCCAGAAGGGCCAGGGCCTGTCCGCGGTGGCTGAGCCGATCCTTCTCACGGGGGGACATTTCCGCGAAGGTCTGGCGATGCCCTTCCGGGACGAAAACCGGGTCGTAACCAAAACCATTGTCGCCGCGCGAGGCATCGATGATGAATCCAGAGACCGATCCGGAAAAATGCGCAACCTGCCCCTGGGGGTCGGAAAGGCTCAGAACACACTCGAATCGCGCCTTGCGATCGGCGCCGCCGTGATTTTTCAGGTTGTCGAGCAGAAGGTTCAGGTTCTGTCGATCGCTCGCCCCGACCCCGGCGTACCGCGCCGAATGGACGCCGGGGGCGCCATCGAGGACATCAACAACCAGACCCGAATCGTCGGCCAGGGCATGCCTCCGGGTGTGACGCGCGATGGCGCAGGCCTTGATGTCGGCATTCTCGGTGAAGGTGGCGCCGTTTTCTTCGACGTCGGGGCTGTCGGGGAAATCATTCAGGTCGAGAAAGGTGATCCCGGTTCCCATGAACATGCGTCGAATCTCTTCCACTTTTTTCTTGTTGCGCGTTGCCAGGACAATTTCCAATGGATGATACCGTGTCGCCGATCTTTAAGTTTTGTCCCTGAACACGGCCACCCGGTCGCATGCCGCGATGGTGCGGTTGGCCCGAACCCGTGTTTGACCATGCATCGTTAATCATGGCAAATGTGAATGGGAATGCCGACCGTGTCAAGATACCGTGAAGGGGCGAGGGGATTTTTTTCGGGACCGATGGACCGGGTATTCATTCTGGTGCGACTTTCCCCGTTTCATCGCTGAAGAATATGGAGAATGTGGGGGGTGAAATAGATGATGATTCCGAAGGCCACCGCGATGACGACCCCCATGAAACCGATCCACAGCTTGATGATCCATTCCGCCACATCGATGCGTCCCGTCAGTTTTCCGGTGATTTCGACGAATTCCTGACCCAGGTAGATGTTTTCGATCACCATGCCCAGGTGTCGCGCCGCCTTTTCGAGAACGATCCGATCCGCTTCGGTGAACCCCTCGTTTGCCGTCGTTCCCCTCTTGTTGAGCAGTTGGATGGCCCCCGGGATTTCATCGCGATTGGGACTTTTGATCGGAACGCAGAGCATGTTCCGGGTGGTGAATCCGGTGACGATTTCGACTTTGCGGGCAAAACTGGATTTTTCCTCTTCGGTGGTGATGCTGATCGACTGTCCGGTGGCGATCACCTTGCCGACGTTGGAGCCGGTCTTGGGGATGACGATGGCGCGTTCTTCCAGTCCGGTGCCGCATTTGAGCCAGACGCCATCGCTGACCGGATCGTGAATGAAAATGCTGCACCGTTCGGCGTCGAGGGCCGACGCCAGGATTTCCATGAAAAATTCGAGCAGTTCCCGGTTCTGGGTGGGATGCCAGTTCTTGTTGATGCACTCCTGCCAGGCGACCAGTTGCTTGAGGCGTTGTCCCAATTCCTGTTTCTTGATCATGTTCCCCTCCGTCCGACCTTCGAGCAGTGCTGCCCTTCGCGGCGATGCGCCCCCTGGCCGCGCGGTTGTTTCCGGGGTGTCGCACGGGTGAAGGCTGCGATTGGAGCACGGACAACCCATCATGTTAACCCGGTTTGGGGATGGAACTAAGGAAAATTCGCCATTGGTCTGGTCGGAACTCCTGGCTGGATAAATGCAATGGGAGACCTTGAGTGTCGTTTCCTTTCGCGCCATCACGCTTTTCGGGGAGTCTCTCCATGAACGAACAGACATCGTTTGCCGTGCCGGGCATCAAGGAATCTCTGCGTCAATCCCTGATCATGATGACCGCCATCGGCGGTTCCATGACGCTGGCCGTTGCCATTTCCCACGGGGTGGAGTATGCGTTCGGCCTGGTGAGCGATGTCTTGATCAAGTAGCGCGACGATGTCGGTCGTGGCCATCGCGGGTGATCATCGAAAGGGGGTTCCGGCGACATGAAGGATCTTTCTCCCGTTTATGGCAACCGGCGCACCTTCGCCATCATTGCCCATCCCGATGCCGGCAAGACGACTCTGACGGAAAAACTGCTTCTCTTCGGCGGCGCCATCCAGATGGCGGGCCGCGTCAAAGCCCGCGGACAGGCGCGCCGCGCCCGGTCCGACTGGATGAAGGTCGAACGGGAGCGGGGAATTTCCGTTACCGCCTCGGTCATGACCTTCGAGCATGAAGGCAATGTGTTCAATCTTCTCGACACGCCCGGACACGAGGATTTCAGCGAGGATACCTACCGCACCCTGACAGCCGTCGATACCGCCGTCATGGTGCTCGATGCCGCCAAGGGGATCGAATCCCAGACCTTGAAATTGTTCGAGGTGTGTCGCCTGCGCAATGTTCCCATCATCACCTTCATCAACAAGCTCGACCGGGATGGACGCAGTCCCCTGGAGCTGCTCGACGAAATCGAAAACCAACTGGCCCTCGAAGTGACGCCCGCCTCCTGGCCCATCGGCATGGGACGTGATTTTCTTGGCTGTTACGACATCCTTCACGACCAGTTGATGTTCATGCAGCGGGGCGACGGCTCGGAAATGCGCGAGGCCATTCCCTGTCGCGGTCTGGATGATCCCATTCTGGGGTCGCTTCTTTCGGAAGACACCTGGAACGCCTTGCGCGATGATGTCCTCATGGCCCGGGGGTTGTGTCCCCCCTTCGATACCCGATCCTTTTTGCGTGGCGATCTTTCACCGGTCTTCTTTGGCAGTGCCGTCAACAATTTTGGCGTCCGTGAACTCCTCGACGGGCTGGCGACGATGGCCTCTCCCCCCCGACCGCAGCCGGCACGGGAACGGCTGGTCGATCCCGGCGAGGAGACGGTGACGGGGTTCGTCTTCAAGATCCAGGCGAACATGGACCTCAAGCATCGCGACCGCATCGCCTTCCTGCGCCTTTGTTCCGGGCATTTCCGGCGCGGCATGAAACTGATCCATCAGCGGACCGGAAAAAGTGTCAACGTTCACAATCCCATGATTTTTCTCGCCCGGGAGCGGGAGACCCTGGAAGAGGCGTGGGCGGGGGACATCATCGGTATTCCCAATCATGGGGCGCTGCGCATTGGCGATACCCTGACCGAAGGGGAGACGCTCCGGTTCACGGGGGTTCCGAGTTTCGCCCCGGAATTGTTGCGACGCATCCGTCCCGATGATCCCATGCGCACCAAACATTTGGGACGGACGTTGATCCAGTTGGGCGAGGAGGGGGCGGCGCGGGTATTCAAGACCCGTTTGGGGTCCGATTGGATCGTCGGCGTCCTCGGGGCGTTGCAATTCGAGGTATTGGCGGATCGGATTCGGACCGAATATGAAATGGTGGTTCATTTCGATTCGACCCCTTTTTTCACCGCGCGCTGGGTCGATGGCGATGATGCGGCAAAGGTCAAGGCCTTTGCCGAGGCCAACGTCGCGGACATGGCCGAAGATCATGATGGACTGCCGGTCTATCTGGCCCGCAATGCCTGGCGGTTGGAGAATGCCGCGCGAGAATGGCCTTTATTGCGTTTTCTATCGACTCGCGAACAGCTTTGGTGATCTGTGTTTCGATGGAGCGCGAGTCGTTGTCCCGGTTGTCAGGCTTTCAAATCCGAAGTGCGTTTTTTAATTGCGACTCTCTTTGTGGGGTGCGTATCAGGGAGAGATTTTTTCTGATATACTCGAATGAAAAGGAGTTCGCCATGACGACAGCGACGTTTGATACCTTGAAGTTTGTGCGACGGCAATCGTTCAGAACCATCAGGAATGACGTAATCCTGGAGAGGCTCCCATGCGGATCGTTCGAAAACAACTGGTTACCGATGAGGAACACAAACCCATCGCTGTCCAGATTGACTACGATGATTGGTTGCGGATCGAACGGCAACTCAAAATACAATCCCCGCCGGTCCAAGAAGTTGACCTGTCCCGTTATGTGGGCACAGTGAACCTGACTGAATCGCCGTTGGCCTATCAGGCACGTAGCCGGAACGAGTGGTCGTGAATTACGTTTTAGACACCAACATAGGTACCCGTTCAGACGTAATCGTTCCCCCCCCTCTCTTTGGGAGAGGGGGGGGGAGGGAATGTGCGTTAAAAATCGCGACAGATCTTTGAATCATGGAGTTTTTGTTTGCCCTCATCTCGGTCCTCTCCCAAAGGGAGAGGGGGTGGTGAACGATTACGTAACTGTGTGGAGAGATTGCATTGAGCGACCATGACCTGAATCCCGACGAAGTGAAATGGTATTACGGGACGGTTTTGCAAGGGACCCAGGATCTCAAGACCAGCGCCTGCTGTATTGGCGATGGATCCCTGGCCCCGAGCGTCAAATCCGCCCTGGAACGGGTCAACGATGAGGTACTGGCCCGTTTCTATGGATGCGGTTCGCCATTACCCCCGGCCCTTGAGAACTGCACCGTTCTGGATCTTGGTTGCGGTTCGGGACGGGATGTCTATGTCGCCGCGCAATTGGTGGGGCCTGGGGGACACGTCATTGGCGTGGATATGACCGAGGAACAGCTGACCGTCGCCCGATCCAATCTTTCCTCCCAGATGCAGCGTTTCGGGTATGCCCGGCCCAATGTGACCTTCCACCTGGGACGGATCGAAAACCTTGCCCTTCTGGGCATTGCCGATGCCAGCGTCGATGTGGTGATCTCCAATTGCGTTTTGAACCTGTCGCCGGACAAACGGGCCGTCTTCGGCGAAATCTTCCGGATCCTGAAACCGGGCGGCGAATTGTTTTTTTCGGATGTTTTCGCCGGTCGCCGGGTGCCGGAGCGTTTTCTCGACGATCCGGTCCTTCGCGGGGAGTGCCTCGCCGGGGCCATGTATCGCGAGGATTTCCGCCGCTTGTTGCGAACGTTCGGGTGTCTGGACTACCGCGTTGTCGAATCCCGGCCTCTGAACCTGAAGCGTCCCGAGGTGGAACGGGTCATCGGCATGGTTGATTTTCACTCGGTGACCATTCGCGCCTTCAAACTGTCATCGTTGGAAGACCTTTGCGAGGATTACGGGCAGGTGGCCATCTACCATGGAACCCTTGCCGATGCCCCCCATTTCTTCGACCTGGACGATCATCACCGCTTTCATACCGGAAAACCCATGCTGGTCTGCGGCAATACCGCCTCGATGATTCAGGAAACCCGCTATCGCTCCCATTTTACCGTCCATGGCGACCGATCGACCCACTACGGACCGTTCGATTGCGCCTCCTCCCATGAAAAAAAGGAGAAGGAATCAGGTGTTGGCGGGAGTTGTTGCTGAGTGACGGCGCCACCCGGAATGGAGCGACCGTTCCGGTGGGAGGTGGATCCCATCGGGGGCGCTCCGGGCAGTGCCATCCTTCCGGGCGAGCCTACCCGTGGTCAAATGGGTTATCGATGATCAGGGTCTGGTCCCGGTCGGCCCCGGTGGAAAGAATGGAAATGGGGACGGCGGTAAGTTCTTCCAGTCGTCGGATGTAGGCCAGGGCTTCGGGGGGAAGATCCTCCAGCCGTTGGGCATTGGCAACCGATCCTTTCCACCCCGGCATTTCCTCGTAGACCGGCTCGCAGACTTCCAGAACCGAGGGATCGGCGGGCATGGTCCGGAGTGTGCTGCCATTGCGTCCGTAGGCGACGCAGATGCGCAGTTTTTCCAATCCATCCAGGACATCAAGTTTGGTCAGGGCCATGCTACTCAGGCCATTGATCCGGGCAGCGTGGCGAACCACCACCGCGTCGAACCAGCCGCAACGCCGTGCTCTGCCGGTCGTCGCGCCGAACTCGTGCCCCACCTGGCTCAGGTGTTCTCCCGTGGCGTCCTTGAGTTCGGTCGGCATCGGGCCGCTTCCGACACGGGTGGTGTAGGCCTTGGTGATTCCCAGGACATGGTTCAAGGCCATGGGACCGATCCCTGAACCGATGGCGGCATTGCCGGCGACGGTGTTGGATGAGGTGACGTAGGGATAGGTGCCATGTTCCACATCGAGCATCGTCCCCTGGGCCCCCTCGAAAAGAATCGATTCTCCCCGACCGATCGCTTCATGCAGCAACTGTCCCACATCTTCGATGAAAGGGGATAGAATATTGGCCATCCGCATCGTTTCGTCGCGTATGGTTTCGAAGGTGAAGGTGGTGGCGTCGTAGAAATTTTCCAGCATGAAATTATGATAGGCGAGGTTGTCGCGCAATTTTGCCTCGAACGCCTGTCGGTTCGTCAGATCGCTCAGACGAATGCCGCGCCGGGCGGCGCGATCCTCGTAGGCGGGTCCGATGCCCCGTCCCGTGGTGCCGATCTTCCCTTTTCCTTTCCGCTTTTCCCGGGCGACATCCAGTTCGCGATGGTAGGGCATGATCAGATTGGCCTGTGCTGAAATCTTGAACAGATTGCTGTTGACCGTGACCCCCATTTCCGCCAGATGCTGGATTTCCTCGATGAGCGCCCCGGGGTCGAGGACGACACCATTGCCGATCAGGCACCGCTTGTTGGCACGCACAATCCCGGAAGGTATCAGGTGCAGGACATACTTTTTTCCATGAATGACAAGAGTATGTCCCGCATTGTGTCCCCCTTGAAATCGGACCACCGCGTCGGCGAATTCGGTCAGAAGATCGACGATCTTTCCCTTGCCTTCATCTCCCCATTGGGTTCCAACGATCACGACATTTGGCATTGTTCCCGGAACTCCCTGCGTCCAAATTAATGTTTTTCGCGACTATAAACCAATTTGCGAGGGTTGGAAATTTTTTTTTCAAATGGTTGAATATTATTGTAATTTGGACCAGTTTCCTCGCGACTGTCGATTTCGCGTGGGCGATCTGGTGGGGTGAGAGGCATGATTAAAATGGTCCATTAATTGCATTAAGCCGATTGTCAAATCGATCGCCGAAGTGTGTCCGTTAACTTTAAAATATTGAAAGACAATGATTTTATCAACATTCGTGTCCGCAGGGCCGTTTCGCCCCGATGGGCGGGCGACAGAAAATTGACCCGTGGCTGCGTTCATGGGACAGTCCGCAACGGTGGCCAGACAGGTTCGGATGCGTCGATAGGGACCGATGGAGTTTGCGATGAATCGTCCGTGGTTGGCATTGAAGGTCGGAGTCGCGGCGGATCCGTGCGGAAGGAAAGGGCGATGGAGTTCGATCCGTTCCTGGGGGCTGGCCGGTCTGCTGGCCCTGTTGGCATGGAATGTTTCCGGGAGTGCCTGGGCGTTTCAGGCTGCCGGGACCAACGGTTCCGGGGAGGGGGCCATCCACGCGGTGACCGATCCTCCCGGGGCCGGAATTCTCATGGATGGCCATTTCGTCGGCGTGACGCCGGCCCGATTCGCCTGGGAACCGGGAACCCATCGACTGGAACTCAAGAAATACGGTTATCACGACCTGGTGTTGGACCTTCAGGTGGTTCGGGGACGAAGGATGGAGGTGGATCTCAAACTCTATCCGCAACAACCGACCCGGCCCCAGGGAAGTCCCTTGATGGACCGCTTCGGCGTTTCCGACCCTTCCGTTTCCGCGTCCGGTGAATCCGCACGTCTGGTCGATGCGCCGGTGCATGCCCCATCCATTCCGGTCCGGCAAGTGCCTCCGGTCGGGACCTCGGTGCCATCCGAAACCGCCAAACCGTCTGCCTGGGTCGTTCAGCCGGGACAGGGGGATTCCTTATCGTCGCGGAAGTCGGAGGGGGATGCCAAGGATCGCGATTCCGGCAGGGTCTATACGGTCGAAGAGGGGGGGAGTCAGAAAATTACCGGACGGGTACAGGAAATGACCCGCAGTGAAATGCCGTTTCGCTATTCCATTCAGGTCGGCGCCTTTCTGGATCGCGAAAGCGCATTGAAACAGGCGGCTCTGTGGCGGCGCAAGGGATACGATGCCTATCTGCTCGAATTGTATGGGATCAAGGATCCGAGCCGATTGTGGCAAAGCGTCCGCATTGGCCGCTTCGACAGTATCATTGAGGCGCGGCGGTTTCTCGATGATTTTCATGCCAGGGAAAAAAGTGATGGCTACGTTGCCATGAGCGATTCCTTCGCTCCGCCAACTCAGGCTCCGATCGTTGTCCAGGGAAAAGAAAGTCGAACACCCTTCCCGGAACCCGGGGAGATCAAGGAGGCACAAGCGTCGGGTGAAACCGGTATCCCGGTCGCAAAGTCTTTCGCGCCAGGGGCAAAGGAGGCAGGGGCGGCAGCCGGCGGGGATTCCGCCTTCGGGAAAATGCCGCCGTCATCTTCCCAAACGGTGGCAACCGCGGGTGTGGCGGATACGGGACCGGCTTTGGCGTCATCGGGAGCGATGGACCGGGCCGCGACGCCGAATCGTCCCGGACCCGAAATGACCGGGGGGGCTGCCATGCCGGCGGTTGTCCCGGTATCGGAACCGGGGAAGGCTGAATCCGGGAAAGCTGAATCCGGGAAGGGATTGGAGTTGGGACCGGTCGTGTTGTCGTCGGAAGATGGGCGTCCCAAGGTGGGGATCGGGGAAATAATGGACAAGGGGACTGCCGGTCCGTCCACGGGTTCGACGCCGGTGATGGATTTGAAGGTGGATCTGGCGCGAACCGCGGACCATTCGGTGGCGCTTGGTGACGTGGCCGCGGGGCAGGGGACCGGTGGTGGAAAGGAACCCTCTGGTGAAAAGGACCAGGTCCCGGCAAGGCCGGAAAAGGTTGCCGCGGTGGGCGATACATCCCAGGACGGGGCCAACGGAGGGGCGTCCGAGGGACAAGCTTTGTACGACCAGGCGAACGAAGCGGAGAATAAAGGAAATGTCTCCTCGGCGATGGAACTCTATCGACGGGCTTTGGAACGGGATCCGAACCATCTCCTGGCACGTCAACGTCTGGCGCGCATCCATGTCGAAGGAGGGCGTCCGGCCGAAGCCTTGGCGGTCCTCAAACCGGCGGTCGCGGGTCGGGACAGCCGTGGACTGGCCAACGCCGATCCCAATTTTTCCGCGTTTCTCGCCGCCCTCTACCAGAGGCAGGAGGAACATTGGAAGGCAGTCGATCTTTACGAAGCCTTGTTGCGGATTCATCCCGAACGGGGAATCTGGCAGATGGGAATGGCCATTTCATTGGAAAAACTCAATGAACCGGCCAATGCGTTGCGTTATTACGAGAAGGCGCTGGCAAGCGGCGACTTGAGTTCGCGCTTGCGCGGGTTCGTCCAGAAGCGTATCCGTAATCTTCGTTGAAGGGTATCCAAAGAGTTGTCTGTTCGATTGTTCACGGGTCATGTCCCATCATTCGGAAGAGGGGGTGTTTCTCAGGGGATGGTGGCGGTAGGCGGGGTTTTCCCACCAGTGCAACTTGTCGCGCAGAACGGAAAAATAGTCACGGTCCATGGCATGCAACACCCGCAGTTTATGCTGCGATTGCCGCACGAGCACCCGGTCGTTGTCGAAGAGGGCGAATCCTGCCTGACCATCCAGGGTCAGCAGTCGATCCAGCCCATCCCGGGCCAGGGTGACGGTGACGCAACCGGTGCCGGGGACGGCGATGGCGCGGTTGGCGAGGGTATGGGGACAGATGGGGACCAGAAGAATGGCGTCCAGGGCGGGATGAATGATCGGTCCTCCCGCCGAGAGGGCGTAGGCGGTGGAACCGGTGGGGGTGGAGAGGATCAGACCGTCCGACCGGGTCGAGAAGGCAAACATGTCGTCGATGGCCACTTCGCATTCCATCATTCGCGCCAGGGCCTCCTTGTGGACGACCGCGTCATTGAGAACCCGGGTCTTGAGAACCTGCTCTCCGTTACGGATGACCACGACATCGAGCAAGGTCCGGAATTCCTCGCGGAACTTTCCTTCGAGAATGCTGCTCAGGGTTGCGATCATGTTGTCCCGGACCACTTCGGTCAGGAAGCCGAGCCGTCCGACATTGACCCCCATCAGGGGGGTGTTGCGGTCGCCGACCGCACGGGTGGCGGCAATGAAGGTGCCATCGCCGCCGATCACCACCACCAGATCGCACTCGGACGGAATCTTCGACTGTGGCACCCCATCGGCGATGGTTTCATCGATTCCCGCATCACGGGCGGTTTCGATGGAGACGGTTGCCTTGAGTCCCTGCTCATGCACCCACGAGGCCAGTTGCGCACTGGCCTCCAGGGCCATGGGGTCGGAACGTTTGGTGATGATGCCGATGTTTTTCATGACGGTTCCCTGGGGTTTGGGGCTTTGCCATGGTTGAAACGGATGTTGTGGTCTTGCCGGAAGGCCGGTTGGGGCATACAATGCCCCTTTTTTCATGGAAATGCCAATGAATTCCCGTCATCGCCGGTCCATGTGATGCGGTCCGGGGTCGTGATCAAACGTCCGATGCAAGATCATAATGATGAACCTTCAAGCCACAACCGTCGATTCCGCGCCATTGACCGATGTCCAGAGTCGCGGCGACAGTCGCCGCATCGACATCGACAAGGTCGGGGTGAAGAATATACGTTATCCGATCATCGTTCGCGACCGCAGCCGGGGCAATCAACATACGATCGCCTCGGTCAACATGTATGTCCGTCTGCCGCACCGGTTCAAGGGGACGCACATGTCGCGTTTCCTGGAGGTGTTGAGCGCTCATGATCAGGCGGTCTCGGTCGAGAACCTTCCCAATCTCCTTCAGGGAATTCGCGACCATCTCGACGCCGAAGAGGCGCACATCGATCTGGAATTTCCGTTCTTCATCCAGAAGAAAGCCCCGGTGACCGGGGCCCAGGCAATGATGGACTACCAGGTCCGGTTTTCGGGCATCCAGAGCGGCGACGATTTTCGCATGACCCTGGGCGTGGTGATCCCCGTGACCACCCTGTGTCCCTGTTCCAAGGAAATCTCGGAACGAGGCGCCCACAATCAACGTTCCCATGTCACGGTCAATCTTTCCTTTCATCGTTTCGTCTGGGTCGAGGAGGTGATCGAACTGGTGGAACGTCAGGCTTCGTGTCCCCTGTACGCCATCCTCAAGCGGCCCGATGAAAAATATGTCACCGAGCGGGCTTATGATCATCCGATGTTCGTGGAGGACATGGTTCGCGCTGTCGCGGCGGAACTGGAAAAAGATTCCAGAATTGCCTGGTTTACCGTGGAATCGGAAAATTTCGAGTCGATTCACAACCATTCGGCCTATGCCTTCCTGGAAGGGGGCGGAAAAAAAGAAAGCCGGGACCTGTTACGTTACGGTTCGGATGCCTTCGGGGAAAGGAGACAGCGATGATTCAGTCGGTCGAGGCCGAGATCGGTGTTGATGGCATCGTGGTTCTGAAGGAGCCCCTGTTCCTTGCCGAGAGACGGCGAGCCGTGGTGACGGTTCTCGAACCAGTGGAGGATATGGCTGGAAAAAGCAACGCCAAACAGGTTTTGGAACTTCTCGATTCCATGGAGTTCCGGGGAACTTCCAGCCTGGGGCCGGAAGAGATCGATTGGATCATTTGCGAAAACCGTCATGCCTGGAGTGAATGGTCAGGATACCGGCGGAATGTTCCATGATGATCCGGATTCGGGGTTGGCGTTTTTTTCATGTCTTGACACGATGAAGAATAAATTTATCGAATGGCAGGCGGCTGTTTCCTGGAACATCAACACGTCGCGAACACGAGCGAGGGGCTATGCGTTTTGGCGCCACATTGATTCCCACATTGAAGGAAAATCCGGTCGAGGCGCGGGTGGAGTCCCATCGCCTGATGTTGCGGGCTGGTTTGATTCGGCAACTGGGGGCGGGGATTTATACCTGGCTTCCCCTGGGGTTGCGGGTGTTGCGCCGGGTGGAGGCAATCGTCCGTGAGGAGATGAACGCCGCGGGGGCCCAGGAAATACTGATGCCCGGAGTGTTGCCCGCCGAATTGTGGCGTGAGTCGGGACGATGGCAGGTGTATGGACCTGAACTGCTTCGCTTTCAGGATCGCGGCGGGCGGGAATTCTGTCTTGGCCCGACGCATGAAGAGGTGGTGACCGATCTGGTCCGCCGGGAACTTCGCTCCTATCGCGACCTTCCCGCCAATTTCTATCAGATTCAGACCAAATTCCGCGATGAGGTCCGTCCGCGCTTCGGCATCATGCGCGGACGGGAATTTTTGATGAAGGACGCCTATTCGTTCGATCTTGACGAAGAGGGATTGGAACGAAGCTATCGTTCGATGGTGGCGACCTACAGGCGCATCTTTGACCGCTGTGGCCTGCGTTACCGTGCCGTCGAGGCGGACACAGGGGCCATCGGCGGGGCTTTTTCCCATGAATTTCATGTATTGGCCGAGAGTGGCGAGGATGTCATCGTCTCCTGTGACGGGTGCGGCTACGCAGCCAATCTTGAAAAGGCGGAGGGGACGCCGGTATCCGCGATGACCGAAGTGGACGAAATGTCGCCGCCGCTTCGGGCGGTTGAGACCCCCGGACAAAAAACAATGGAGGAAGTCGCTTCCTTTCTGGGGGTGCCGCTTGAAAAAACGGTCAAATCCTTGGTGGTGGCGGGGGATGAAGGGGCGTTTCAACTGTTGTTGCGCGGCGACCATGAACTCAATCTTGTCAAGGCGGCGCGCGCCCTGGGGATGACCGTGGTCCATCTGGCGGAACCGGAACAGGCGGAACGATGGGCTGGGGTTACCGTCGGATCGATGGGACCGGTGGCGGGACGGTTGCCGATGGTGGCGGATTCGGTGTTGCGGAATCTGTCCGGTTTCGTCGCCGGGGCCAACATCGAGGGATGGCACCATGTCGATGTTGCGTGGGGGCGGGATTGTCCGGTTCCGCGCTGGGCCGATCTGCGCAATGTCGTGGCGGGTGATCGTTGCGGGCGTTGCGGCGCGGGGACGCTGCGGCTGGACCGGGGCATCGAGGTGGGCCATGTGTTCAAACTGGGCGATAAATATACCCGGGCCTTGAAGGTGACGGTTCAGGATGCCCAGGGGCGCGAACGGACACCGATCATGGGATGTTATGGAATCGGTGTTTCGCGGATCGTCGCTGCCGCCATCGAGCAGAATCATGATGACAATGGCATCGTCTGGCCTCTTTCCCTGGCACCGTTCCCGGTGGAACTGGTGGTGGTCAATCCTCGCGACGGAGAATCGATGCGCATTGCCCAGGATGTGGAGCGGGAATTGCTTCGGGGGGGCATCGAGTCGCTCGTCGATGATCGGGATGAGCGACTGGGGGTCAAATTCAAGGATGCCGATCTCCTGGGGATCCCCTTTCGCGCATTGATCGGCGGACGCTCCCTGAAGGAGGGGACGGTCGAAATTCAGCAGCGCGGCGGCGCGGAAAAAGTATCAGTCCCTCTGGGGGACGTCGTGGCCCAATTGCGTGCCCGGATTCGGGCGGCGGCGGATACGGCGGGCGACGACACCCATCTTCGATCCGTGGAAGTCCCGGAACATGAATGACCTTTTGTCGATGGCACTGTCCGATGCCGTGACCGAAATCGCCCAGACCATGTTGTTCACGGATATTGGCATCGGACCGTTCGAGGTCCAGGGCAACCTTCAGACAGCCGATTTCAGTGCCATCGTTGGTTACGGTGGCGGCTTGAACGGCAGCCTCAGACTTGGGGGATCCCTGAACGCTTCCCTGCGATTGGCTGGGGCTTTGTTGGGTGAAACCCGTGAATCGTGGGACCAGGAATTGGAGGATGCGTTTGGTGAAATGGCCAATATGATCGCCGGAGGGGTGCAGACCCGGATCGAGGGGTTGGTCGGGACGATCACTCTGACCCCGCCCATGGTGATTCAGGGGAAAAACCACCAGATCGCGGGCCAGCAGCCTTCCCACAGGTTGTGTCGCCACTTTGAAATCGATGGGATGGGCTTTTTCTGTGAAATTCACCGTACCGATCCTGCCTGAAGGCGGGCGGGCATGACCTTTGGGGAGGACGCATGAATCGGGATCAGGAGCGGAATCGGACCCGGAATCTGCATCGGAATCCGATGCAGAATGGCGGTCGGGGAAATCGGGATGCGTTTTCGGAAGCGGCGCGCGTGGACGCGATTTTTCCTGATTCGACCCGGGATGTGGTACGGGCGTGGGTGCGCGGCATGTTGCCCAGTATCGCCGAACCTTTGATCCGTGAGGAAATCGCCCGTTTGCGGGATGAGGAACTGCGACGGGTGCCCCCAGGGGAATTGGCGGAGGCGGTACGGGACTGGCTTGAACCGAGAATCGATTCGATGGCCCGGCAAACGATTCGGGACATGGTGGTTTCCATCCTTCCCGATATTGCCGCCTCCTTGATCGAGAAGGAGATCCAACGCATCCGCGAAGGGGGCTGACGGCGGCGCGTCTTGAGGGCGATCGGAAGGCAGGCTTGATTCGGGTTTGCATTTCCCGGAAGGGTTGATTGGGAATCGGGGATCCGATGGAAAAAGAAAACCTGATGATTCGGTTGCGGCAGGCTTTGCGGATTCACGAATCGGGTGATGTCGCCGCCGCCGAGACTGTTTATGCGGAGGTTGTTGGGGTTCTCCCCCATTTTTCCGATGCCTGGCATCTCTGGGGATTGGCGGCCCAGGACCTTGGACGCCATGAGGATGCGGTTTTTCGTTTGGGCCGCGCCATCGCCAAGGGGGGCGAACAGGGGCAAACTCTGTATCACCTTGGGGTATCGCTCCACGCCCTGGGACGGTGTTTGGCGGCGGTGGCGTGTCTTGAAAAAGCGGTTCGGCTCGAACCCGACAACCCGGAGTTTCTGGCGGAACTGGCCAATGCCATGCTGGAACAAAAGGACCTGTCGCGCGCGGAGTCGCTGTATCGACAGGTGTTGGCGCTCAAGGAGGCTTTTCCCCAGGTGCATTACAATCTGGCCACGGTGTACCGGGAAACGGGACGGGATGCGCAGGCAGTGCATCATTGGCTGCGAACTCTGGAACTTGATCCCGGACACTGGAAGGCCTGTTTCAGTCTGGGACTCACCTTGCAGTTCGACAATCGAATCGAGGAGGCGGTATCCTGTTTTTCACGCGCAATAACCCTCAAACCCGACTATCTGCGTGCGCGATGGGCGCTGCATCTGGCTTTGCCCACCTTGTTTGCCGACGAAGAGGAGATGATACGCGCCAGGCAACGTTGGATGGCGGGGGTGGACGAACTGCAACGCACCTTTTTTCCCGCTTCGGAAGTGGAACTGGAAGAAGCGCGGTACGCTTGTGAATCGACGACCAATTTCCATCTTCACTATCAGGGGGGCAATGATCTGGAGGCACAGAAGGTCCAGGGGGCACTTCTGACGCGACTGGCCCATCGGATTTATCCGGGCCATGAGGGACCGTTGCCTCCCGCCGTTCTTCATGAGGGGCGGATTCATGTCGCCTTTGTTTCTTCCTTTTTGTACGGCCATTCCGTATTCAAAACCCATTCCCGCTTCATCACCCGTCTCGACAGGAGACGATTTTTCGTCCGTGTGTTCTATACCGGGACCGTTCATGACGAATACCTCGGGTCGATCATGCGCGAATGCGATGTCTTTCACGATATTGGGCATCGGAGTTCCCGTCTGATCGAAGCCATTTGCGAGGTCGCTCCCGAGGTCCTGATCTATACCGATCTGGGGATGGATCCATCACTGAATCTGGTATCCGCGCTGCGGTTGGCACCGATTCAGTGCAATGCCGGGGGGCATCCGATCACTTCGGGCCTTGCCAACATGGACTATTTCCTGAGCAGTGATGATATGGAATGCGAACATGCGGCGGCTCATTACAGCGAAACGCTCATTCGCCTGCCACACCTGGCCCACTGCTATCCCTCCCCCAGGGTCGAACATGCCATCATTCCCCCGGGCGCCGAGCGGGAGGAGGGTACGGTGGTTTATTGCAATCTGCAAAACCTGATCAAACTGTTGCCACGACACGATCATGTCTATCCCGCCATCGCCCGCGCGTTTCCCCAGGCCCGTTTCTGGTTTATCGATGTCGGGGGAGGGAGCGGCAGCGTTTTTCGGCGGCGATTGCAGAGGGTTTTTTCCCGCTACGACTTGGACCATGAACACTATTGCCGTCTGTTCCCGAAGATGGATCTGTACCGTTTTTTTGGGTTGATCCGGCAGTCCGACATCATTCTCGACGGGATTTCGTGGTCCGGCAACAATTCCAGCATGGAAGCGCTCGCCCTGGACAAACCGATTGTCACCCTGCCGGGAGAGATGTTTCGCAGTCGTCATACCCATGGAATTCTGAAGCGTTTGGGGCTTTTTGAAACCCAGGCGGAAAACCTGGAGCGCTACATCGCCATTGCGGTTCGTTTGGGGAAGGATCCGGCCTTTCGTGCATCGGTCACACGGTCGATCGCCGAGCGAAAACATGTTCTCTACGAGGATCCCGAACCGATCCGGGGGTTGGAACGGGAATTGGAACGCCTGGTCGCCCTGAATCATGGTGGCTGAGCGGAAGTACCGGATGATTGGTTTTGGTGTTTGTTTTGGTCATGATCCATGCCGGCTGTCGAGACCCGAGACGATTTCCCGTTGCAGCATGGAAACGACAGCCAGGGGATCGGCGGCATCCTTGATGGGACGACCGACGACGACATGATCGGCTCCGGCATGGATGGCGGCGCGGGCGGTGGCGATTCGCTTTTGATCGTCGCCACCGTCGCGGTCGGAAAACGATCCGGGGCGAATCCCCGGGGTGACGATCAGGAAGCCGTCGCCGACCGCGGCACGCATGCGCGACACCTCCAGCCCCGAGGCGACCACCCCGTCACACCCCGCGGCAATGGCCCGCCGGGCGCGACTTAAGACCAGCTGTTCGACCTCGACTCCCGCAAGACCCAGGTCGTCAAGGTCGTGACGGTCGAAGGAGGTCAGGACCGTGACGGCCAGAATGCGCACCGATCCCCGCGCCGCAACAGCGGCACGGACGATGGATTCGGGGCCATGAACCGTGGCATAGGTCACCGGACGCTTCGCCAGTTCGCGCACCGCCAACGCGACCGTTTTGTCGATGTCGAACAGTTTCAGATCCACCATGACCTTGTGGCCGCGTTGGGCGATTTCTTCGATCAGCCCCAGCCCCCCCGCCAGAAAAAGCTGCAATCCGACTTTGTAGAAGCCAACGTATCCATCAAGGCGATCCAGCCAGTTGCGCGCCTCCTCGGGGCTGTCCACGTCGAGGGCGAAGATGATCCGGTCCTTGAGTGGAATGTCTGGTTTCATCGGATATTCCTGGAGGGGAAGGACATGTCAGTGAAGCGGCATGTAATTTTGGACGGAGGAAGGTTGTTGATCGTAGATCAGGGGGTGCGTTCCCCTTCGGAGGGTCGGATGCGGCTGGTGTTCGATGAAGCTCTGCCCTTCGACCAGATGGATGACGCGGTGTCCTTGAAAGGTGAGATAGTCGGCGATCAGGGATCGATGACATTGGCTGGGATGGATGGGAGCCCCCATGATCACCGTTCCGAAACGAAACGAAAGGTTGAGCAGGAGTTTGATGCCGGTGGCGAAGGTGCCTGATTCCATGTGATGGGCATAGGCCATTTTGTCAGGCGTCTGGAGACCCCAATGGCGGTCGATGTGCATCGGGGTTCGTTCTCCAAGGTGCTGTCCCCCCAGATGGTAAATGATTTCCATGTCGTTGAGGACCGGTCTGAGATTGGTTTCGTGGAACCAGAAGGGGTAGTCCGAGGCGTTGGGATTGGAGCGGATGTCGATCAGCGTCTGGGCATCGATATAGGTGAGTATTTCGATGAAGGTATCCAACGGCATACCGCCATGGCCGATGGTATAAATCGTCTGCCACCTGGAATTCATGAATTCTGACCCCTTGATTACGGCAAGAAAAAATCGTTTCCGTTCCGTCGAAGAAACATCTTCCCGCGCCTGAAATGCCATCCCGTTGCTCGATGTTGCATGCGTGAGGGGTGCATTTTGATCACCTGTATAATTTTCGTACCCGATTCATGGATGATACGAGTGTTTCATGGCGGAGACATCCATGATTCACACGCTGGCTCCGGCGCCGGGCCATCGGCGTATTCGGGACTTTGAAAATGCCGGGAACAACCACTTCGATCGGGCTTTTTTACGCCATTCGCAAACGGGATACAAGGAAACAGCGAAAAAAAAATAAGTCCATGATGTATTATAATAATTTCAGCTTGTTATAATCGGGGATGGGAGGGGGAAGGGTGGGGCTCCCAAAGGGGCGCGGTGGGTATGGGATGGGGTGGGATTCGCTTGTGGCATCGGTGGGGAAGTGTCGGTGTTTTTCCAGGGGTTGACTTTGCGATTTTTCCGAGAGGGATGGCGATGGGCGGATGCCACAATGGTTGTTTGACGCCCTGCCATCCGATCGGATCGCGCCGATGGATGCCTGGTCTTGCGGTCGGGTTGGCGCGGGAGGGCGAAGGAAAGACTGTGCATTCGTGGAATCGGTTCTGCTAATATCGGATCGAAGATTTGGTTTTACAAATGTTCAATCACCCATGCGCTTCAAGGCATCCGGGAGAACGAAAGATGGATCATATTATTAAAATACCCGTAATCAAAGGTGTCTATTGGGTCGAGATTCCCGAAGCCGGATTACAGATTCTCTGTGGATGTCCCGCCGATTGCGTCAAGCATCTGATGAAGCGGGGATTGATCATTCAGCGTGAGATCGAAGGGGTGATGTGTGAAACCGGGCCCAATGCCATTCTTCTGTCGGATGTCATGATCCAGCATGGTGAATTTTCCAATCTGGCCGAATTTCCAGTCCTGCAAATGCTCTACAAACAGGGACTGATCATTCCCAACCATCCCAACAATACGGGGCTGAAACCACTGCTCATTGGTTTGGGCGAGCAGGTTCACGCCCAGATGCAATATATTTTCCGGGGAAATTACGGGCTGGTCACGCAACAGGAGATCGAGCAGGCGGGGATCGACGAAGAGACGGCCCGGGAAATGATGCGACTGAAAACCCGTTTCGCGTTTGGTCAGATCAAGCCTTCCCACATGTTGCTCGACAGTTGCATTCTTGATCGGGGACGCAGGGAAATACGCAACGGGGTTGAAATCGAACGACTGGCAGTCAACGAATTCGAGATTTTTTATCGCGGCGCAAGTGTCCATGTGGACCTCAACCTGTATGGCGAGGACCGCTATGAACCGCCTTATCCCCTGGGATTCCAGAGCATTCCCAGGGATTATTTCGCGATCATTCATTCGGGGGACGGCGATGGTTGGGACGTCAACCGTCCAACGATGTCGAGTGTTTTGTTGTTCCAGGGGAAAATTTACCTGATCGATGCGGGGCCGAATCTTTATTTCAATCTGACGGCGTTGGGAATCGGCATCAATGAAATCGAGGGGGTGTTTCATACCCATGCCCACGACGATCATTTCGCCGGTATCACCACGTTGATGCGTTCGGAGCACAAGATAAAATATTATGCCACCCCGCTGGTGCGCATGACCGTGGAAAAGAAACTCGCGGCCTTGCTGTCCATGGAGGAAAATCAGTTTCGCGATTTTTTCGATTGTCGCGACCTGCCATTGGATCAGTGGACCGATATCCAGGGGTTGGAGGTCAAACCGATTTTTTCGCCGCATCCTCTGGAGACGACTGTTTTTGTTTTTCGCACCCTCTGGTCGAGTGGCTACTGCACCTACGGCCATTTTGCCGACATCGTCTCCCTGGGGGTCCTTGAAAAGATGATCACCGAGGATCCCCAGGCCCCTGGGATCCGGCGTTCGTTTTACGAAAAGACCAAGGCGGGCTATCTGGCCCCATTGAACCTGAAGAAGATCGATATTGGCGGGGGGATGATCCATGGGTGCGCCGAGGATTTTCGCCATGACCGTTCCGACCGGATCGTTCTGGCGCATTCATCCAGTGGACCCACCCCCGTCGAAAAGGAGATCGGATCGTCCGCTCCCTTTGGTATTTGCGATGTGCTGATTTCGGGCAAGAACGATTTTGCCCGCCGTCTGGCGTTCCAATATTTGCAGAGCCATTTTTCCCGGGTTCCGTTTCATCATCTGCGCATGTTGCTTAACAATGATGTGGTGACGATGAATCCGGGGGCGATCATTCTCAAGGAGGGGGAGGTTTCCTCGGATGTGCTGCTGATTCTTTCGGGATTGGTGGAAAAAATATTTCCGGGTGAAAACCGTCTGAGCCGTCTGATGGCGGGCGCTTTGATCGGTGAATTGTCCGCCCTGACCCAGGTCCCCGCGCAGTTGACGTTTCGGGCGGCCAGTTATGTCACCGCCATGAAGATTTCATCCGGCCTGTATCAGCAGATCGTTCACAAGAACGGATTGTTCGACCAGATCGAACGGACCGCGACCCTGCGGTCGTTTTTCGAATCGATGGATCTGTTCGATGAAGGGTTGTCCCATCCGGTCATGGCGGGCATCATTGCCCGCCTTACCCATAGCATTGTGGCTCCGGGAGCATCCCTGCCCGAGGAGGAATTCGGGTTTCTCAATGTCGTTCAGCGGGGAAAAATGCGTCGGTTTCTCGGGGGAGAACGGATGGAAGTCCTCGAATCCGGACGGTTCTTTGGGGAAGAGGGGGCGATCTTCGGCATGCCGGCCCTGCATCGGGTCGAGGCTCTGGAGGAGACGGAAGTGCTTCGGATCCGGGGGGACCTGCTCAAGGACATTCCGATCGTCCGTTGGAAGCTGATCGAATCCTACAAGGCCCGAACGATGCAGAATTATTGTGATGGCGATGATACCCTGGCCTTCCAATGGCGCGAGGAGGATGCCACCGGCATCGCCGCCATGGATGTCCATCACAAGCGGTTGTTTGAAATCGGCAACAGCATCGTCGCCATCCTTCGTTCGGGACAGTCCGGAGGATCGCTCATCGCCGCCATGACCGCCCTGGTCGATTATACCGAATACCATTTCGAGGCGGAGGAACGATTGATGGAACAATATGGTTTCCCCGAATTGCCAAGGCATCGTCAAGTGCATCGCGGGATGGCCCTTCAGGTCAAGGATCTCCAGGAACGACTTCATGGCGGTTCCTTGCCAGGCTCTGCCGAATTCCTTTCCTTCCTGAAAAACTGGATGGAACAGCATATCTCCATGGAGGACCGTGCCTATGCCGTCTTTCTCCAGTCGAAGGGAGTTTTCTAAATCGTGTCCGGGGCCATGGGGGGGCCGTGGCCTGGGTCACGGCATCGCCGGGAAAAAATGGCGGGCGATGTCGGGATTCCTTGACAAACGGAGGTTGGAAATCTATCAAGGAGCACATCGGTAACGATTAATCCGTTTTTGGTTGAACAAGACCATTAGGGACGCCGGTCATCCACCGGAATCAGTCCCCAAACCTGTCAAGAAAGCGCAAGGAGGCAGTAATGACCATCAAGATTGGCATCAACGGCTTTGGCCGTATCGGACGCAGTGTTTTCCGTGCGATTCAAAAGAATCCGGCATTCAAGGATGTCTCGGTTGTCGCCATCAATGATCCGGTGCCCAAGGCCACCTTGATCCATCTTCTGAAGTATGACTCCGTGATGGGAGTGTTCGGTGGTGAAGTCGCCGAGACCGAGAAGGGGTTCAGCTGCAACGGCAAAGGGGTTGCGGTCTATGGTTTGCGCGAACCCGCCAAGATTCCCTGGGGTGAAAATGGCGTGGAATTCGTGATCGAATCGACCGGGTTTTTCGTCAAGAAGGAAGATGCCGGCCAGCACCTGACCGGTTCGGTCAAACGGGTGATCATCTCCGCCCCCGCCACCGGCGATGTCAAGACCATGGTCGTGGGTGTCAACGAACACGAATTCAACCCCGCCGAGCATTCCGTGGTTTCCAACGCCTCCTGCACCACCAACTGTCTGGCCCCGTTCGCCAAGGTCATTCACGAGAAGTTTGGCATCGAGTGTGGCCTGATGACCACCACCCATGCCTATACCGGCGACCAGAGACTGGTCGATGCCCCGCACAGCGACCTGCGCCGTGCCCGTACCGCCGGCGTGTCGATGATCCCCACCAAGACCGGTGCCGCTGCCGCCATTGGCTTGGTCATGCCCGAACTGAAGGGCAAATTCGACGGTCTGGCCATTCGCGTCCCCACCCCGAACGTCTCCATCGTCGATGCCGTCATGCAGGTGAAGAAGGCCACTTCGGTCAAGGAAGTCAACGAGGCCCTTCGGCAGGCGGCGGACAACAAGGTCCTGGGTTACACCGACGAGCCCCTCGTCTCCGTGGACTTCCAGGGCGACCCCCGTTCCTCCATCGTCGATGGCGGTTGCACCCGCGTCACCGGTGGCACCACCGTGAAGGTCATGTCCTGGTATGACAACGAATGGGGCTATTCCAATCGTGTCGTTGACCTGATTCTCCATATGAAAAAGGTCGCTGGTTGATTGTCTGTCCGATCCGCGCAATGAAAAGACGCACCCTTCGGGGTGCGTTTTTTTTATCGGGTTTCATGCCTGTGGTGTCGTTGCACTGGGTATTTTCTTGAAAAACGTGTATTCTTTCCTTTTTTGACGTTTCGTTGACGTTGATTGGGGGTGGTTCATGGTGAAAGTCGGCATCATCGGTGGTTCCGGTCTGGACAATCCCGATATTCTCAAAGATACTGGATCGGTGGCGGTGGACACGCCGTATGGCCGACCTTCCTCGGCATTGACGACGGGGCGGATCGGTGGGGTGGAGGTGGCGATTCTGGCCCGTCACGGCCATGGGCATACCATTGTGCCGTCCAATGTCAACTTTCGCGCCAACATCGCCGCCCTCGAATCTTATGGGTGTACCCATATTCTGGCAACCACGGCGGTCGGATCCCTGAGGTTTGAAATCGCTCCGGGACATCTGGTTTTTCCGTCGCAGTTCATCGATTGGACCAAAAAGCGTGCCGGGACGTTTTTCGATGGCGACCATGTGGTTCATACTCCGATGGCTGAACCGTTCTGTCCCGGTTTGCGGTCTCTGTTGGCCACCACCGCTCGTGTGCTTGGATTGACCGGTCATGAGGATAAGACGGTAATCACCATCGAGGGACCACGTTTTTCCACGAGGGCCGAAAGTCATCTGTTTCGTCAGTTGGGGGCGGACATCATCAACATGAGCACCGTTCCCGAGTGTGTCCTGGCGCGCGAGAAGAAGATCCACTATGCTGCCGTCGCCATGTCCACCGATTATGACTGTTGGCACGAGGAGGAGGCCCCGGTGACCTGGGAGATGATCCAGAAAACCATGCATGCCAATGCCGACCGGGTGATTCGCCTGTTTCTCGAAGTCATCCCGAAAATTGCCGCGGAAGCGGATGTCTGCACTTCCTGATTGTGTTTTCCAAGCGCCCCGTCACTCAAGGACATGACCATGAAAAATTTGATCCGGACCATTCCTGATTATCCCAAACCGGGGATCATGTTTCGCGACATCACGACCTTGTTGAAAGATCCCATGGGGTTGCGCCAGTCGATCGATGCCCTGGCCCAACGCTGTCTGGCTGCGGACATGGCGTTCGATTGCGTTGTCGGCATCGAAGCGCGCGGGTTCATCCTGGGCGGGGCGTTGGCATATACCCTGGGGAAAGGGTTTGTCCCGGTGCGCAAGAAGGGGAAACTTCCCGGAGCGGTGGTGACCCAGGAATACCAGTTGGAATATGGTACCGACTCGATCGAAATTCACAAGGATGCCATTGTTGCCGGTTCACGGGTTTTGTTGGTCGATGACCTTTTGGCAACCGGGGGGACGGCCCTGGCGGCGGCGGCCCTGGTGGAAAAATTGGGAGGAATCGTGGCCCAGATGGCGTTTATCGTCGATCTTCCCGATCTGGGAGGCGGGAAAAATCTGGAGAAACGGGGCTACCGCTTCTTTACCCTGGTCGAATTCGAGGGAGAGTGATCGCAGGGGGCGGTCCTTGATGTATGCATGGGAGTGAGCGAAGCAATGCGCGTTTTTCCGGTTGTGGTCTGGATCGAGGATCATCTGCGTATGCTGGACCAGCGGCGGTTGCCGCACGAAGTGGTTTCCATCGATTATTACAGTGCCGTGGAGACGGCACAGGGGATCCGGGACATGGTGGTTCGTGGGGCGCCAGCCATCGGTTGCGCCACGGCCTTCGGCGTGGCGGTCGAGGCGTTTCGCATCGTCACCCAGGGGATTCCTCATTCATGGTCCGAGGCGATGGCCCCAGGATTCGATGCCCTCGAAAAAAGCCGTCCTACCGCGGTCAACCTGCGCTGGTCGCTTGAACGGATGCGACCGCTGCTGACCACAACGCTTCCGGAAGTGGTGCCACAACGCCTGTTGGCGGAGGCCCAGGACATCCTGCGCGAGGATCACGATGCCTGTTTGCGGATGGGACGACTCGGGGCCCAGGTGCTTCCCGAGGTTGGCGGGCGTCCCCTGACCATCATGACCCATTGCAACGCCGGGGCGCTCGCAACGGGTGGGGTCTATGGAACGGCGCTGGGGGTCATCCGCGGCGCTGTCGATGCCGGGCGCCAGGTCCGTGTCATCGCCTGCGAAACCCGTCCGTTTCTCCAGGGGGCCCGGCTGACTGCCTGGGAACTGCTTGAGGATGGCATCGATACCACCCTCGTCACCGACAACATGGCCGCCCACCTCATGAGCCAGGGCGAAATCGATGTCGTCATCGTCGGTTCCGACCGGGTGGCGGCCAATGGCGATGCGGCCAACAAGATCGGAACCCTGGGTCATGCCATCTGCGCTGCCCGCTATGACATTCCGTTCATGGTCGCCGCCCCATTGTCCACCATCGACCTGAAAGCCCCGGACGGGCGTCATATTCCCATCGAGGAACGTCCGGAGATCGAAGTGACCCACCTGGCCGGAAAACGGATTGCCGCCCCCAATGTCCGGGTACGCAATCCCGCCTTCGACGTGACACCGGCAGCGTTGATCACATGGTTTGTTTCGGAGCAAGGGGTGGTGGACAAACCTTCCGCGGAAAAAATCAGGACCTTGTTTCATGGTTGACCTGAAAACGGGATGGTTCTATCCTTGTATTTGACCCCGATGTCCAGGGATGGGTTGAGGACAGGACCGGGGATGCGTCGTTATTCATGACTTTGATGGTGGTTCCCCGAAGGACTGGGTGTTCGAGGTTCTTTCCATTCCCTGTTGATTTACTGTCATTCATCATTGTGTACTGGCGTTTTTGTTCTATCGTCATGCCGGTGGGCGTTTCCTCGGAGTCGATCATGGAGGAAAACGTTGCGCCATGTCTTGGTTCAATCGCAACAGATCGGGGTTATTATCGTGGCTGATGCCGTCCAGAAACATTGTTGGAAATGTCAAACAAACCTGGGAGAAATGGGGTTTTCAAGGGGCGAAACCTGTCCAAAGTGTGGTTTTTCGGTCCGGGTATGCAAAAACTGCCGCCACTATGACCCAAGGGCGTACAATGCCTGCCGGGAACCGCAGAGCGAACGGGTGGTGGATAAGGAAAAGGCGACGTTTTGCGAATTTTTCAAGCCCGGTCAACTGCAAAAGGTCGATAAGGTCGCCAATCTCCGCAAGGATGCCCGCAAGGCGGCCGAAGCACTGTTCAAATGATCTGGGAATGGTCCGATGCTTGTCAACGAAAGGACATATTTTTCCTCCTGGGGAGCGAAATTTGCCCTGTTGAAGTTGTCATGTCGGTTGTTCATCACGGGCGGAAGTATTTCCATCACGGCAGATCAACTTGGAACGTGTTGAAATAGCATGACAACATGATGATGCTTCCTTGTGATGGATTTATGGCACGCTATTTGAATAACCTTAAGGCAAATCAATAAGACTCCCTCGGGATGGTCCCAAGGGGCATAAAGCGTCCAGGAGAGCAGGAATGGCCAGCATTGCAAAACTCGTAGCGATGGAATCCATTCTGGAACAGATGACGGGAGAATTGGTCCTTGATGTGCAGAGTGGCAGGATGAGCGTGAGCGAAGAGCTGATGCAAGGCCTGGAAGCCCTGGTGGATGCCACCCGAAAGATCCAGATCGTGCGTGAAAACATGGAAGCGGAGGCGGGGGCGACTGCCGGACAGGATGAGGTCGAGGAACCGTTGTACCGCTTCCGCCTCGCCTCCTAAAGGGGCGATGATCCGTCTGGGGAAAAAAAAAGGGAGGCAGGATGCCTCCCTGAAGTCACCGGGATGAACCGGAACGTGGTTATTTCTTGAGAATTTTCGCAACCGCCGGCGCCTGAACGCGGGACCACACGGGCAAATCCCCTCCGAGAAGCGGGCGGAGGTAGTCCATGAAGGCGGGGGTGATGTCATTGCTGCTGCTGTTGATGAAGTTGTCGGACATGACTTTCGTCTTTGCGGCAACATCTTCCAACGCGCTCAGGCGGTATTCCACGGCATATTCCGCGACGCGGTGGATGGTGACGGTACCTGATTTGCCGCCATACATGGCGAACTGCACCCCTTTTTGACCGACTTCGCGGGCTTCTCTCTGATCGACATCGGAGACGACGCCGAGGAAGGAGCGTTGCAGGTAGCCGAAGGTATCGCCGCGGACCCGTTTGATTCCCAGCTTGCCCTTGATGGAATCGGTCAGCAGGTCGGCGAGGGCGCCGGTGCCGGAGAGTTGCACATTGCCATGGGCGTCACGTTCGACCTCCTTGGCAAGTTTGGTGGCGATGGCGGCACCCGACTCGTCGTGAATCCCCTCGGAGGCGGCGACGATGCAACGACCGTATTTGGCGTAGGCGGTTTTGACATCGGCGAGGAACTGGTCCATGGAAAAGGTCCGTTCCGGGACATAGATCAGGTGGGGACCGTCGGAGTCGTAGCGACGAAGGCCAGCGGCGGCGGCGGTGAGGAATCCGGCATGGCGGCCCATGACCACGCCGACATAGACGCCCGGCAGGGCACGGTTATCCAGGTTGGCTCCGGCGAAGGCGGAGGCGACGAAACGGGCAGCCGAGGGAAAGCCCGGGGTGTGGTCATTGATCATCAGGTCGTTGTCGATGGTCTTGGGAATGTGGATTCCCACGAGTTCGTAATTTTCCTTCTTGGCGAAGTCGTTGACCAGACGGATGGTATCGGAGGAGTCGTTGCCGCCGATGTAGAAGAAGTAGCGGATGTCGTGGGCGATGAGTACCTTGAGAATTTCGGCGCAATAGGCGGCATCGGGTTTGTCGCGGGTCGAGCCCATGGCGGAGGCGGGAGTCTCGGCGATGAGTTCCAGGTTGTGGTCCGACTCCTGGGTCAGGTCGAGGAGGTCTTCCTTGATGATGCCGGAGACGCCGTGGTGAGCGCCATAGATGCGATCGACGTTGGAGAACCTGCGCGCTTCCTTGACGATACCGACGAGGGACTGGTTGATGACCGCCGTTGGACCGCCTCCCTGGGCGACCAGTACTTTCCCTTTTTTCATTTGCCTTGCTCCTGTCATGAGTAGTTGTTGACGAAACTCCCAAAGCGCATATGCCTTGGATTTCATCGAGGTTTGGCCGATAAAGGGCCTGAAGGAAAGCGCCAATCCGTCCCTTTCCATTCCAATGGATCCATCCTCGGGGGCATGGCGAAATCCCGTGTGCGATGCCTTACTATAACCGCAAGAAAATCGTTTTGGAAGGCCGGGCGACAGAGAGGTTTCATGTCGTGGCGTTCCGGGACGCCGTGTGCCGTGCGACGCATGATGAATGGGGGGGTTACCGGGAGAGAAGGAGAATGATTGCCAGGTAGCGTCCCCCTTTTCCGATGGCGACGAGCGACAGGAACGGAAAAAAGGGGACGCGAAGAATGCCGGCGGCGAAGGTGAGCGGATCACCGATCACCGGGACCCAGGCCAGGAGAAGCCACCAGGGTCCATGACGGGCCAGGCGTTGTCGGGCGGTGTCCAGGGTGTCGGGGGCGATGGGAAACCAGGGTCGGTTTTGAAACCCGATCGCGAATCGTCCCAGGAGCCAGTTGACCACGGATCCGGCGACATTTCCCACCGTGACGCTCATCCACGGAAGAAACGGGGACTGTGTCTGTTCCATCAACACCGCTGAAAACCACAATTCCGAGGGAATCGGCAGCAGCGTCGCGGCAAGAAAGGCGTTGAGGCACAGGCCAAGGAGGGTGGTATCGGGCATGGAGCGTCCATGATGTTGGGCGAAACGATGGAAAGACAATCAGAAAATTGTATGATCATGTCGTTTTATCGCGGGCAGTCCGTTGCCGTGGTCCCGGCGCGGCCAAAAAAGACAGGATGATTGCGGTTTGAGAAAAAAATCAAGGATGCGGAAGATTTTTCCGAAGGTTGAGAATAGGGAATGCCGGGGCATGGCCATGAGGCGGGAATGATCGGTGGGGGGGAGACGGAGTGATGCCATGGACGTAGTCGAAGCCATCCTTGACAGAAGGTCGGTTCGGGGGTTTCTGGATCGTCCCGTGTCCCGGGAGACACTGACGTCCATTCTCGAAACAGCGCGTTGGTCGCCGTCGGGGGTCAATCTGCAACCCTGGCGGGTGGTGGTGGCGACGGGAAGGACTCTGGCAGTCCTGAAGGAACGATTGACGGCCCAGGCGTTGTCCGGTGCGCCGGCGGCGCCTGATTATCGGTTTCACCCGGAGATCTGGAAGGAACCCTATCTTGGGCGCCGACGGTCCTGTGGTTTTGGTCTGCTTGAGGCGATGGGAATCGATCGGGCGGATGGAGTGCGGCGCAGGGCGGCGTGGCTTGCCAACTATTCCTTTTTCGGAGCCCCTGCGGCGCTGCTGTTGTTCATGGACCGCGACCTGGGACAGGGTGGATGGATGGATATGGGCATGTTCATTCAAACAGTCTTGTTGGCCATCCACGCCCATGGCCTTGGCGGCTGTCCCCAGGCGGCGACGGCTGATTATCCCGACGTGGTGCGTTCGATTCTGGGTGTGGAGCGGCAGTTCTTGTTACTGGGCAGTCTTGCGGTGGGCCATCCTGATCCTGGGGCTTTGGCGAATGGATGGCGAACGTCACGAATGACGGTCGCGGAGTTCGCGACGTTTCTGGATTGACGGGCTTGAGCGGCGTGCGTCCTTTTTCGCGGTCTGCAAATGTTGGACTGGTGTTTCTGGTATGGATCTGGCAGTGTCTTCTTCACAGCTTGGGTCCGGGGTGGTGGGGTGATGGAATGCGTGGATGATGGTGGTTCTTACCTGGCAAGGAGTTCGATCCATGAGGTTGCGGTTTGTTGCGGTCACCGGATGGCGGGTGGTTTCGGCGTTGATGGTGATGTTTCTGTTGCCTGGGGCGGCGTGGTCCGAAACCTTGCAGGAGGCGGTGGATGCGATCCTGCAACAGCACGACCGTATCCTGGCGGCGCGAATGGATCTCGATGCGGCCCAGGAGCGCAAGGATCAGGTCTTTCGTTCCACCTTCATGCCGACGTTGACGACGACGTCGCATGTCGGTCATGAGCGGCAGAGCGATCAAACCAGTGGTCCCGACACCGACATGAACTCGCGGGAACTGGATGTGGCGCTTAAGCAGCTCTTGTTCGATTTTGGCAAGGGGATGGCGGATGTCTCGGTCCAGGAGTGGCAACAGCAGCAGATGCGGGCGGCTTTGGACCATGCCAGTCAGGGGTTGATTCTCGACGCGGTTGTTTCCTATCTGAACCTTGACCGTTCGACGAAGGTTTTGGACTTCGCCAAGAAATCGGTTGCCAATATTCGCCGTCAGGGGGAGGTCGAAAGCGCCCGGGTTTCCCTGGGGAAGGGATATTCCACCGATGTCCTTCAGGCCAAGGCCCAGCTTGCCGGGGCCGAGGCGCGTCAGGTGCAATCCCGGGGTATCCTCATGCGTGCCGAGGATCATGTCCGCACCGTTTTTCTTCGGGATCCGCGGGAGGTTCTTGGTCTGACGCCACCTGACGAATCATTGGTCGTCCTGCCCAAATCCATGGATGATGCGATGACCGCCGCCGTCAGCGGCAACCCCCAGTTGCGTCAATTGGCCGCCCAGGTCGATGGTTTGGATGCGGTTCGCCGTGGCACCCGGATCAGTGGTTTTCTCCCAACGGTGAATGGCGTTTGGGAATACAAGATGAAAAACGATGTCGCCGGGGTCGATGGGTTCGAGCGGGAAAATTTTATCAAGGCAGAGATGTCGTTTCCTTTCAATCTCGGTCTTGCCAGCGTCAGCGCCGTTCGTGCGGCGGAGCGTGATCTGGCGGCGGCGCGGAATCGTTACAACGACACCCTGCTTCTGGTTCAGGAACAGGTGCGGACCTCGTGGCACAACCTGGAAACATCGCGGGAAAATGCCGAACTTTTGACGACCCAGGCGGGATTGGCGGAAAAGTTTCTCGAACTGGCCAAGGAGGAACGGGCCATGGACAAGAGGACTTTGCTGGATGTCCTCAATGGTGAAACGGCCCTGATCAATGCCCGGAGCGATGCCCTGTCGGCGACGACCGATGTCCGTATCGCGTCCTATTCGATGTTGCAGGCGATGGGGGTGTTATCGACCGAGGTGTTGCGTCCGGTGAAGCCGCGAAAAGGCTTGTGAACTGTTGTGGGTCCAGGGGGATCATCCCCCTGGTGGGGTCCAGGGGCGAAGCCCTTGGTGGGGTCCGGGGCGAAGCCCCGTCAAGGTTCACGCAAGCATGCCATCAATAACGGTGGCTGGCGGGATGGAGCCTCCGAGGTCTGGAAGGGAAACGCATCATGAAAAAGACATTGGATACCTTTCTTCCCACCCCATCGCGTCTTTGGGCGCCGCAGGTGATGGAACCGGAAGGGGACCGCCCCCTGGTTCTGGACCATGGGGATTTTCTCCTTTCGGCCCAGTATACCCGGCAGGGTGGGGATCTGTTGTTGGAGGGAGGGGACGATCATCCGGGGCATTCGGTTTTGATTCCCGGCTATTTCTCCATGGATACCCCTCCCGATCTGGTCACGGGTTACGATGCGCGGATTCCAGCGGGTCTTGCGGGTTATCTGGCGGGACCGGCGGTGCCGGTGGTATATGCTGCCAACGAAACGGCGGCGCCCGTGGTATCGGCCAGTGATGGGGTGGGGCAGGTCGCCTCGGTGGAAAAGGGGGCGACCATCGTTCGTGCCGGGGTGCGCATGGCCGCGGAACCGGGGATGGCCATCAAGCAGGGGGATGTGGTCGAGACGGTCAAGGGGGGGGGCATCGGTCTGGTCTATGCCGACAACACGACCATTTCGCTGGCCAATTCGGGACGGATGGTGGTCGAGGAGATGAAATTCGACCCGGCAAAGGGGGAAGGTCGATCCACAACCAATGTCGTTCAGGGGGAGTTTTCCTTCGTCAGTGGCCAAGTGGCCAAGATGGGGGCCGATCGCATGGTGTTCAAGACCCCGGTCGCCGTCATTGGGGTGCGCGGCACGACGGTGGCGGGAAAGGCATCGGCGGAAGGGTCGGAGAACAGTTTTACCCTGTTGCAGGATGCCGATGGCAAGGTCGGTCAGATCGCGGTGACCAATCAGTCGGGGACCATTCTTCTGTCGCAGCCCAATCAGACCACGACCATCACCAGTTTTTCCGCCAAGCCCACGCCGCCGGTCATCCTTTCGCCCCAGGAGGTGCAATCGCGTTATGGCGCCGCCACGCGGAATCTGCCACCGCCGCCTGTCAATAATGACGCCGGAAAATCTCCGAAGGATGGTGGCGATGCCGCCGCCTCGGGCAAGGAGGGCAGTCCGGACGGGGGAGAGGGCAAGGAGGCCAAACCGACCGCCGATGGGGAAAAACCACCCGAAGGAGAAGCGCAACCCAAAGAGGGAGGTGAGGCCCCTCCCAAGGAAGGGGAAGGTGTGGGCGCCGAGGGTAAACCACCCCTGGCGGGAGAAGGTCAAACCGCTCCTGGCGCCGAGGGCAAGCCCCCGGGAGAAGGTCTTTCAGGCGCTCAGGGAACGACTGCACCCGTCGATGCGAAAAATGTCGCGCCGCCATCGGCCAAACAAGATGCCTTTTCACAAGTGACCGGTAATCCACTGGTGCAAAAATCGTTGACAACTCTTATGGGAGGCAACGACAACCCGATCCTGGGAGGGACCCAGCTTTCCACATCGCTGCGAACCGACGCGATGAACCTTAATCCTTCGCAGTCGGGTATCAATTCCGTCGGCGGTCTGAATCTTCAGGGAATGCAACAGGGAACGTCGATTCTTTCGAATCCCTTGGCGGAAAACAAAAGCGTCCTGCCTGCCGCAACACGGGTGGAAACGACGACTGTCGTGCCGCAGAACAATCAGCAAAACAATCAGACGACCCCGGCTCGGGATGCGCAACAGGTCTCCGCGCCGACAGGGGATTCGACCACTCCCGCTTCGCAGACGGGTCAGCCGGGAGGATCGACAACGACGCAACCGGGAGGATCGACAACGACACAACCGGGAGGATCGACTCCAAGCGACACACACCCTGGAACTTCCGGAGGGGATTCGGTGACTCCCGTGGTGACCGACCCCGTGACCTCCGATGCGATCATGCTGTCGGTCAAAGATGGGTTTGGTTCTGTCGAGGGACCGTTTTATCTCGACATCGACGCTTCTCTGGGAAATAGCACGGGCATGGGGCCGCTGTCGCTGACCGTGGGAGGATTGCCAGCGAACAGCACGCTGTCCGCCGGGTCGATGGGGAGTGACGGATTGTGGCATCTGACAACGGAACAACTGCCGGGTTTATCATTGTCGTTACCGCAAACCGGAGTGTCCGACACCTTTGCCCTGACGGTGACAGCCTCCTCCACCGAAACGGCCAGTGGCCAGGTCAAGACCGCTTCCGACACTCTGGGGGTCTGGATGGCGGGCCAGAATGATATTTACTACCAAAGCTATAGTTATTCTCCAGGAACGAACAACGAATCGGCGGTGTGGGAAAGCCACCGTTCCGCTACCGGTTCGGCGACGGTGGATCTGCTCCATCAATCGTTGACCTACCAGGAGGAATTCGCTACCGATTCTCCGATTACCAGTCCTTTTGGGAGCATCGTCAGTCAGGATGACGGCTCCTTTGAAATCGCCCTGGGGACCAATGGAACCGCGTTTGGCGCGGTGACTGAAACGGGAACCCTGGGGGCTTTTTTCTTCGATCAGGCAAGCTATCAAACGACGACGCCCAGCACCTTGTTCGGTTTGATCGTTCCTGATGGTGTCGGTCACGACCTCGCTTCCGTGGCAGGGACCTATCGTTTTGCCGCCGTGGATGACGATTCCGTGTCAGGACCAGCAACCTCCTACGGGGTGGTGACTTTGGATGGGGCGGGAAAAGGGACCGCAGTGGAACATGGTTCCTCCGATGGCCATCCAACGACCGAGGCATTCGACTATCAGGTTCAGAGCAATGGTGAAATTTTGATCACCGAGGCGGATGGAGGCATGATGCGGGGAAAGATTTCTCCCGATGGCTCGGCCTTTGTGCTGATGGATCTGCAAACCAATGCCTATAACCTTGTGATCGGCCTGCGCCAGGGGACGGGAACGCCTGATCTTGGCGTTTTGGATGGCGGATCCTATGCCTACGGAGCGTACAAAACGGTCATCAACGATTCCGCCGATCCGTCGATCGTCTACAACAATTGGTTCACCAAGACCGGGATTGCCGATTTCGAGGGGAATGGAACGACAGGATTTCTCGATCAAAGGATTGGTGACGACTATCTGGTGACCTGGGACGACGTCAATCTGATGACCGATTCCCAGGGATGGGTCCAGGTATCGAGTCTGTCGAACCCGCAACACAACGGAGTGGGATTTCTTTCCAGCGATGGCAATATTCTGATCCGGGTCGATACCACTACCGTCGATGGCAGCGACAGTGTCCTCGGGGTCGAGATTGCCTTGCGTCAGGATGTCGTCGAGAGCCAGTGGCAGGGTGAGACGACATCCACCGGGATTGCGCTACCCAAACTTGTCGCGGACGGGTCGGATCAGGGGGAGGGGGTTACGGGTATTGCGGTCACCAGTGTCACCGACGTGTCGGGAGGGGGCCTTTGGCAATACTCGTTGGATGGAGGAACGACATGGGGTGATGTTCATCAGCCCTCGACCGCCTCGGCGCTGTTTCTGTCCAATGATGCCAATACCCGGGTTCGGTTTCTCCCGGACGATGATTTTTCCGGTGACGCCACTTTGGACTATCAGGTTTTGCGGGGCACGGGAAGTTATCTCAACGGGCAGTCCGGGGTCGATGTCAACGCTCCCGGCGCGCTGTTTTCCAAGGTGACCGAGGAGGCCACGGTCGTGGTCCATTCTGAAATTCACGATGATTACCGTGTGGGGATCAATGGTTACGATACCGGTCTGGTCGGGACGACCGAAAAGGATCTCCTTCTGGGTCAGAACGGCAACGATGCGCTGCGCGGCAATGGCGGGTCGGATACCTTGGTGGGGGGGAGTGGAAACGATACCTTTTACTATTATTCCGCTGCCGATTCGACGGTCAACGCCCCTGACCGCATCGTCGATTTTGGCAATGGCAGTGGTGACAAGATCAACTTTGCGCCATCCATGATTGTCGGTTCGTTCAATTATATCGGTTCGTCCACGTTCCATTCGTTGGGGTATACCGAAGCCCGGTTCGACGCAACTTCTGGAATTCTCCAGGTGGATCTGGGTGGGGATGGGACGGCCGACATGGGGATTCAACTGGATGATGTATCCCTCGTGAACCTTGATTCCAGTGACTTTGGAACATCCAGTTTTACCATTTGATCCTGGTCAAAGTTCCGACCGGTGTGATGTCCGATCCTGGAACGTTCCTGATCATTGTGTGGGGTACAGGCCTGGTTGCCATGGAACGATTGATTCGCAGGTTGTTGGTCCGGCCGGGTCTTGTGGTGGAGGTTTTGATTGCCTCGCTCATGATTCATCTTCTTTCGCTGGGGACTTCGATCTATGTCATCCAGGTGCTGAACCGGTATGTGACCAATGGGGTCGATTCGACGTTGGTGACGCTGACCTCCGGGGTCGTTCTGGCGGTTGTCCTGGAGTGGATTCTGCGTCGGTTGCGTTTTCGGATGATGGACGGGTTTACGGTTCGTCCCGACGCGCAACTGGCGGGACGGGGATTTTTTCAGTTGACCGGCGCTCGTGGGGGGATGATCGACCGTTTGGGGGAGGGGGGGCGGCGCGAGGCGATGGCAGCCATTGGGCCGTTGCAACAGGCTCTGGGGCGGGAAAACCTGTTGGCCCTGGTCGATTTTCCGTTTGCGCTGTTGTTTGTCGTGGCATTGTTTTTTTTGAACGTTCGGATTGGCGTGGCGGCGGTTTTCTGTTTGTCGCTGGTTCTGGTCGCGGCGACGGTGGTGCAATGGTTGCTGAAAGGTCCCATGCGCCGGCAAAACCAGCGCAACCGCGAGCAGATGCACCTGTTGCAGTCGGTATTGCGGGCGATCGAGGAGACCCGCGTCTTCAATGCCCAGGAAATGTTGCGTCGTCTGTGGGGGGAGCGGCAGACCCGATGGAATCGGGAAAAGGCCCTGGTCGCTTCGCGACAGGACCTGTTGCGGCAGGTCATCCAGACCGGTTCGGCATTGATGAGCGTGGTGGTGGTGGCTCAGGGGGCGGTCCTGGTGGTTGGTGGGGATATGAGTGTTGGCGCCATGATCGGCGCCAATATTCTGTCAGCCCGGGCCCTGGCGGTGATTTCCCGGTTTGCCCAGCTGGGTGGGGCTTTGGAACAGGGAGCGTCGGCGGCGGAAAGCCTGGAACGATTGATGAGTCTTTCGCTGGAATCCTTCCAGGGGACGGCCTTGAATTCCTTTACGGGCCATCTGGAATTGAACGATTGCGCTTTTGCCTATCCCGGAAGCCATACCCCGTTGTTCGAGTCCCTGTCTCTGCGTTTGGTCCCTGGAAGCCTTGTGGTCGTGGTGGGCGACAACGGGGCAGGAAAGACGACCCTCGCCCGACTGCTCACGGGACATCTGGAGCCGATTCGTGGACGCATTCTGGCGGATGGTTTGGAATTTCGTCAGATGGCGCTCCCCTGGTGGCGGCGGCAATTGATCTATTTTCCGCAGGAGCCGGTTTTCTTCGACGGAACCCTTTTGGAGAACATCACCATCAACCGCCCCGATCTTGCTCCGGATCGTTTGAACATGATGGTCGATATTGCCGGATTGCGCCGTTTCGTCAATGAAAGTCCCGATGGTTTGCAAACCCGTCTGGAAGGTGGCGGCGGGTATCTGTCACTGGGATTGAGGCGCCGCATCGCCCTGGCCCGTGGCTTGGCGAGTGACGGGATGGTGGCCATTTTCGACGATCCCCTGGAAGGATTGGATGCCCCGGGGATTGCCGCAGTCCGGACACTGATTGCCTCGTTGAAGGAAAACCGGCGCACGGTCATCGTCATGACCCACGACGTGCGGCCTTTTCAAGAATTGGCCGATGCCTTTCTCGATCTGAACAGCAAACCCAAACCTTTGTTGCGACGGACCATGCCCGGCGTCGGTGGAGGGTGATCATGGCGGAAATGATCGACTACATCGAGGTCGAGACCGGTTTTCGGGGGCAACATCGTCGTTTTTTCCTTTTTTCGATACTGGTTTTTGCCCTGTTCGGCGCCTGGGCCCATTGGGGGGTGTTGGACATCATCTCGCTGGCGGAGGGCGAGGTTTCCCCTTCGGGCAAGGTCAAAATGGTCCAGCATCTGGAAGGGGGAATCGTTCGCAGCATTCACGTTCGTGAAGGGGATGAGGTGCAAAAGGGTCAGCAATTGGTGATCCTGGAGCCAACGGCCCCCGATTCCGATGTCCAGGAATTGGAGGCGCGTCAATGGTCGTTGCAGGCGGAGGAACGCAGATTGGCCGCCGAGGTGTCCGGAGCGACGAACCTGGAATACGATGCGGAGTTTCAGCGCAAACATCCCGAACTGGTCGCCCAGGGGCTGGAATTGTTTCAGAATCGTCGGCGACATTTGGACAATCTGTTGTCGGAACAGAGGGAACTGGTCCAGCAGCGGCAGCAGGATATCGAGGAAACCGAATCACGGATTGAAAATCAAAAGAAAAGACTGGCATTGTTGCGGGAACAGGTGTCCATCAGCACGTCCCTGCTGAAGCGGGACATTACCAATCGCTACGGCCATTTGGACCTGTTGAAGGAGACCAACGCCCTGGAAGGAAAGCTCGACGAGGACAGGGTTGCCCTGGGGCGGGCGCGGTCGGCGCTCAAGGAGGCCCAGGTCCGGTTGGGGGGACGCCAGAGCGCCTTTGTCGCCGAATCCCAGACGGAATTGCTTCGGGTGCGTCGGGAGTTGCAGGAAATTGCCGCCCGTTCGGGCAAGTTTCGTGACAATCTTGATCGGACGGTGATTCGGGCGCCGGTGGAAGGGGTGGTCAAGACGCTGAATGTGTTTACCATCGGCGGCGTGGTCAAGCCGGGCGATGTGGTTTTGGAACTGGTCCCCAAGGGGGATCGTCTGGTGATCGAAGCAAAGCTGCCGACGCGCGATATCGGCTATGTGCAACCGGGGCAGGTGGCGGAGGTGCGTTTGATCGGGGCCGATGCGGCCCGCTTCGGTAAGATCGACGGCGTGGTGGCGGCGATCAGTCCCGATACCCTGATGACCGAAAAGGGGTTGCCGTTCTACAGGGTGCGCGTGGAAACAGAACGGACGTTTTTCCAGAACGGCGAGCACCGCTACCTCCTCTATCCCGGGATGATCGTGCAGATACTGATCCATACCGGACAACGCACGGTGCTGGAATACCTCCTTTCTCCGTTTCTTTCGAGCGCCCGACTGATCATGAAGGAACCATGAGCGCAGGGAGGTTCGGGGATGACGGATCACGATTCCATCTACCATCGTCTTTTTTCCCATCCGGAAATGGTTGCCGAGCTGCTGCGGGGGTTTCTGCCGTCCGAGTGGATCGAGGAATTCGATTTTTCCGGGATGAAGCGGATGAACACGAAATATACTGCGACGACGGGAGAACGCCGGCGTGGGGATCTGGTGTGGGAGATTCCAACCCGTGCCGGAGGGAGTGTATTCATTCTGCTGGTGTTGGAATTCCAGTCGGACATCGATGATTGGATGGGATTGCGCCTGGCAGTGTATATTGGACTGTTGTACCAGCAGTTGGTGGAGGAGCGGCGGTTGCGGGCGGTCGATGGACTTCCTCCGGTATTGCCTGTGGTGTTGTACAATGGGGACTCCCGTTGGAACGCTGCGACCGACCTTCGGAAGCTGATTCGATTGCGGTGTGGTTCGGCGTTGTGGCCGTTTCAATTGCGGATGGGGTATCATGTCATCGATGAAGGGCGTTATTCCGAGGAGGAGTTGAAGGGACAGGGATCGTTGGTGGCACTTTTTATCCGGATGCAACACCCGACGACCCCAGAGTCGCTGTTGGAATCGGGTCGGGAGGTGGTGTCCTGGTTTGCCGGGCATCCGGATGGGCCACCGGTGAAACGATTGTTCCGGGAATTGATCGCATCCGGTTTGCGTCGGTTGGAGGATACGGTCTCCTTGCCCGGCATACCCGAAGACCTTGAGGAGGTGGTGAACATGTTGGCAACTCAGGTCGAGAAATGGTCGAGGGAAATTGAACGCAAAGGCCATCGTGAGGGCCATCGTGAGGGCCATCGTGAGGGTGAGGCCTGGATGCTGATGCGCCAGTTGCAACGTCGTTTTGGGATTTTGCCCGAATGGATTGGGGAAAGAATCGCCCAGGCCAAACCGGAACTTCTGGAGGAATGGGGTTTGCGGATTCTGGATGCCCGGTCGCTGGAGGAAATTTTTTCGGGGCGAGACTGAAGGACCTTTTCTGGAACGATGATCCAACATTTGGTCCATGTCGTCCAAGAGGAGGTAGTGAACATGTTGGCAACCCAGATCGAGAAATGGTCGAGGGAAATTGAACGCAAAGGCTATCGTGAGGGCTATCGTGAGGGTGAGGCTTGGATGCTGATGCGCCAGTTGCAACGTCGTTTTGGGATGTTGCCCGAATGGATTGGGGAAAGAATCGCCCAGGCCAAACCGGAACTTCTGGAGGAATGGGGTTTGCGGATTCTGAATGCCCGGTCCTTGGAGGAGATTTTCTGGGTCGGGACCGATGGCGATGTCTTGAGATAATTGATAATTATCAATAACCCTGAAAAACAACGATCCATGGCATGGGAGATGAACGTGGGGTGTTGCGTTGATGCGGGTGAAATGGATCGGGAGGTGGCCCGGGGATTGGGAATAACGGTGGCGGAATATGTCGATGCCCTTCTCAAGGGTCGGGTACGGGTGGAACGGATGGAACGGGGAGATGTCGTCGATGGCGCCACGCTCCTGTTTCCCCGGGTTGTATTTCATTATCAGGGTCGTTGGACCCGGTTGGACCTTGCGGGATGATGGTCGTTCCTTATGCGTCGGTCTGCCACAAGACACAGCAGCCTGACCGAAAAGGCGGCGCTGTTATGCAAGGCGCTGCGCCAGGCTGGATTTCATCCCCATCCCGGACCGATCAATGCCCGTGGTCGCGGCGGTGGCGATTGTCGTGTCAAGATCAATTCCGAACCGGGCCGGATTCGTTTGCGGGTGACCGGGCACGGGGTACAGGAGGTGTTCCTTTATGGTCCGGTGGCCATGGACCGGGTGGTCGCGACCATCAAGGAAATTCAGGGGGTGCGCATCGAATCCATCGCCGATGCCCGTCTTGTGAACAAAAAGGTCCTGGCCTCGTCGAAGGAACGCTGACCTCCGCATTGGGATCTCGTTTTGGTATTCCCTCATCGTCGGATTTCCCTCGTGGACGCTTCGATCCACCCTTTTTTCATGATTGAATTCACTAAAAAAGGGTGGGCAAGGGAGGTGAAATCGGGTAAAGTTCCAATCATCAAGGTATTGATCCGTCATCAAGCCCGCGGTCGATCCGGACCGCGACACTGCCAAGAAAAACACACGATCCCTTCATGAGCGACGCCGACAGCGCCAAACAGATTCCGGTCAACATCGAAGACGAAATGAGAACCTCCTACCTGGATTACGCCATGAGCGTGATCGTGGGTCGGGCGCTTCCCGATGTGCGCGATGGCCTGAAACCGGTGCATCGTCGGGTGCTGTTTGCCATGAACGAGCTTGGCAACGATTGGAATCGTGCCTACAAAAAATCGGCCCGCGTGGTTGGCGATGTCATCGGCAAATACCATCCGCATGGCGACGTTGCCGTATACGATACCATCGTGCGCATGGCCCAACATTTTTCCATGCGCTATCCCCTGGTCGATGGTCAGGGAAACTTCGGTTCGGTGGATGGCGATTCGGCGGCGGCCATGCGCTATACCGAGGTGCGCATGACCCGTCTGGCCGGGGAACTTCTGGCCGATATCGACAAGAATACAGTCGATTTCGTGGACAACTATGATGGATCGCTGATCGAACCGGTCGTTCTGCCGAGCAAATTTCCCAATCTGTTGATCAATGGTTCTTCCGGAATCGCCGTAGGCATGGCGACCAACATTCCCCCACACAACCTGGGGGAGATCATCGATGCCACCTGTGCCCTGATCGAGAATCCTCTGCTCGATGTGCGGGAACTCATGAAGTTTGTTCCAGGACCCGATTTTCCCACCGGGGGAATCATCCATGGCCGGGCGGGGATTCGCAGTGGTTATGAAACGGGCAGAGGATCGATCATCGTCCGCGCCCGGACGCATGTTGAACAAAAAAAAGATGGGCGCGAGGCGATCATCGTTTCGGAGCTGCCGTATCAGGTGAACAAGGCGCGCCTGGTGGAACGGATCGCCGAGTTGGTCCGGGAAAAGAAAATTACCGGCATCTCCGATCTGCGCGACGAGTCGGACCGTGAAGGGATGCGCATCGTCATCGAACTCAAGCGGGATGCCCAGCCCGATCTGCTGCTCAACCTTCTGTACAAGCATACGGCGCTGCAATCGAGTTTCGGCATCAATACCCTGGCGCTGGTTCAGGGAAAGCCGGAACTGTTGAGCCTTTCACGCACGCTCAACGAATTCATCAATCATCGCCGCGAGGTCGTCACCCGGCGCACCCAGTTTGAACTCGACAAGGCCCTTGCCCGGGCCCATCTTCTGGAGGGACTGGCGGTTGCCCTGGCCAATATCGATCGGATCATCGAACTGATCCGTCGCGCTCCCGATGCCGCCGTTGCCAAAACCTGGCTGACGGCGGAAGTCTGGGAGCGCGGATCGGTCGAATCGATGCTTGCCCGGGCCATGGGCGAGGGAGAGATCGCTTCGCCGCAATTCGTTCCCGGAGGATACCACCTGACCGAAACCCAGGCCCAGGCGATTCTGGACATGCGGCTGCACCGTTTGACCGGGTTGGAACAGGAGAAAATCCACAAGGAATTCGAGGAAACCCTGGGACAGATCGCCCGTTTTCGTTCGATTCTTGCTTCCGACGGGGTGTTGATGGGGGTGATCAGGGACGAACTGCTGGAGATCAAGGCGATGTTCGGCGATGCCCGCCGCACCGAGATCGTCGATGGCGGGGCCGATCTTCTGGCCACCGATCTGATCGCCGACGAGGAGATGATTGTTACCGTCAGTCATGCCGGGTATATCAAACGTCAACCCAGCGATGAATATCGAACGCAAAAACGGGGTGGCAAGGGGAAATCGGCGACGGGGATGCGGGATGAGGATTTCATTTCGCAATTGTTTGTCGCGTCCACCCATGACACCATTCTATGTTTCACCGACCGGGGGCGGGTTTTCAAGTTGAAGGTTTATGAAATTCCTCAGGCCTCGCGATCGGCCCGGGGACGACCGATCGTCAATCTTCTGTCGTTGGAGCACAACGAGAAGGTGCGTCAGATCCTTCCCGCGCCGATTGCCGACGAGGAATGGGGGCGCTGGGAATTGTTGTTTGCCACGAGCCAGGGTCTGATCAAAAAAACCGTCCTTTCCGCTTATGCCAATATTCGCGGCAATGGTTTGCGGGCAGTGGATCTGCGCGAGGGGGATGATCTTGTGGGGGTCGCCCTGTTGCCAATGTTGCCCGAGGAGTTGGGCGGCGGGGATGAGGAACGGAGTGTCGATGGGGTCGAGGAAGAGGAGGAGGAGCCGGTCGAGGAGGGCGATGACGAGGAGGATGGGGGCGATCCGGAGGGCGTCGATGCCCAGGGTTCCGGTCGCATCATGTTGTTTTCCCGTGGCGGCAAGGCGGTTCGGTTTCGCACCCAGCAGGTGCGGCGCATGGGCCGGGTGGCGCGTGGGGTGCGCGGGATGCGCCTGAAGGGCGATGATCGGGTGATCGCCCTGAACGTCCTGGAACAGGGGTCGGGATGCCAGGTACTGACGATCACCGAGAACGGATTTGGCAAACGGACCGCCGAGGAACTGTTTCCCACCAAGGGGCGTGGTACCCAGGGGGTCATCGGCATCGGGGTCAGCACGCGAAACGGTCCGGTTGTGGACAATCTGACGGTTTGGCCCGGAGATCAGGTGATGCTGATCACCGACAAGGGGACGGTTTTGCGCACCAATGTCGATACCATTCGCCTGACAGGCAGAAATGCCACCGGGGTGACCATCCTTGATGTCGCCGAAGGGGAGCGGGTAACCTCGGTCACCCGGATTGCCGAGGCGGAGGAACAGGAATCGGACGAGGATCCGGAAGAGGTGTAAACACGGGCACAGCCGCAATAACGATTGTGGGTCCGGGGGCGAAGCCCCGGTAAAGTTTGCATGCGACCGCATCGACGGATGGGTCATTCACTAAGGAGAATGTCGGGCCGTGTTGGATATCAAGTTGATTCGCGAACAACCCCAATGGGTTGAAGATCGGTTGAAACGCCGGGGTGGCCGGATCGATCTGTCGGGGTTTCATGCCTCCGAGGCCAGGTTGCGGGAGATCCGTGTCGAAACGGAACGGCTTCAGGCGCGGCGCAACGAGATTTCCACTGAAATCGGTCGCGGAAAAGCGAAAAAACTGGATATTTCCGAATTGTTCGAGGAGATGAAGACCCTGGGGCCCCGGTTGAAGAATCTGGAAACCCTGCTCCGGGAACAGGAACGGATCGTCGAATCGTCGCTGGCCCTCATCCCCAACATTCCCCTTGATTCGGTTCCCGACGGGAAGGATGAACACGACAATGTGGTTCTCAGGTATTGGCCCGGGGAAAAAAGTGCCGGACAGGAAGTGTCTACACCCAAACCCCACTGGGAGATTGGCGAGGCCCTGGGCATCATGGACTTCGATGCGGGGGTGCAGCTTGCCGGGTCAAGATTTACCGTGCTCAAGGGGTTGGGGGCGCGGTTGTCGCGTGCCTTGATCAATTTCATGCTCGACCTGCATACCGGCGAGCATGGTTATACCGAAATCATGCCACCCATGCTTGCCAACGAACGGACCCTGTTTGGCACGGGCCAGCTTCCCAAGTTCGAGGAAGATCTTTTTTCCTGCCGCGACAACCCGTTGTTCCTGATTCCGACCGCGGAGGTTCCCCTGACCAATCTGGTGGCGGACCGCATCATCGAGGAGCGGCAACTGCCGATTCGAATGACCGCCTGGACCAGTTGTTTCCGGCGGGAGGCGGGGGCGGCGGGAAAGGATACCCGCGGTTTGATCCGGCAGCATCAGTTTGACAAGGTGGAATTGGTCTGGGTGACCCGTCCCGAGGAGAGTGCCGCGGCCCTGGAACAGTTGACGGCCCATGCCGAGGAGGTCTTGCGCCGGTTGGAACTGCCGTTCCGGACTGTGGCTCTGTGTGCCGGCGACATGGGATTTTCCGCCGCAAAAACCCATGATCTGGAAGTGTGGTTGCCGGGCCAGGGGTGTTATCGCGAGATTTCCTCGTGTTCCGACACCCAGGCTTTTCAGGCACGGCGCATGAAGGCGCGTTTTCGCCGCAACGGCGAGAAAAAAACCGAGTGGGTCCATACCTTGAACGGATCCGGGGTCGCGGTGGGTCGTGCTTTGGTGGCGATTCTGGAAAACGGACAGCAGGCGGATGGCAGTGTCGTGGTGCCCAAGGCTTTACGTCCCTTCATGGGCGGCATCGAGGTCATAACGCCCGTATCAGGGTGATCCGGGAATGCGTTTCAAGGAGCGTCAGGAGAGAAATTTTTTATAATCCGTGGACCTTCGGGGCCAGGGTTCCTTGAATTCGCCACCGCTTCTTTTTTCGTTTCGGTTATGATGGGCCTTGAGAAAGGCTTCGACGACGGCAGGATCGAAATGAGTCCCCGATCCCCGTTGGATTTCGGCCAGGGCCTCGGCGACCGGCCAGGATTTTTTGTATGGGCGGACGCTTACCAGGGCATCGAATACATCGACCACCGCCACGATTCGGGCGGCGAGCGGGATTTCGTCCCCTTTGAGCCCCATGGGATAACCCGTCCCGTCCCAACGTTCATGATGGGACAAAGCGACCTGCAAGGCTACCTTGAAGCGGTCGTCCTCGGAGAGAATTGCCGCCCCGATGCCTGGATGGGATTTGATCATTTCGAATTCGTCATCGGTCAGGCGTCCGGGTTTGAGCAATACCGCGTCGGGGATGCCGATCTTGCCGATGTCATGCATCATGCTGGCCTGTCCCATTTCCATGGCTTCCTCGGCAGGACATCCCAGTTCCAGGGCGGTTTCCACCGTCTGGCGCGCCAGACGTTTGATGTGGTCGCCTGTTTCGCTGTCCTTGAATTCGGCGGCAACCGCCAACATGCGCATGGCATTGCGGTTGGCCCCCTCCAGGGCATCGTACAGGCGAAGGTTTTCCAGGGCGTTGGCGCATTGAATGGAAAAAACCTCCAGAAGGTGGCGTTCGTTTTCCGCCAGGGGACCGACCTGTTCCAGGAAAATCAGACCGATCGGTTTATGGTGTATCATCAGCGGCAGAAATACCTGGTCGGGAGGGAATGGTTGTCGCGTTTCATGGGGGGCCAGTTCCGCCAGACGATCCTTGAGGGATTGTATTTTCGCGTCATCGCCGATCTTTTCGCCCCACCAGGATTGGGGGGTCAGGAGACCATGGGCATAGGTGGCGATGAAGCCGCGGACATTGTTTTCTTCGACCTTTTCCTTGTCCTGGAAGCGACAGCTGATTTCGCACAGGCGGATGATCTGGGTCAGGGCATCCTTGAAGAAGGTCGTCGTTCCGCCAACCGGGTGCAGATACATTCCGGGGGCGGCGTTGAGGACCATCTCCAGGCCTTGACGGCTGTTTTCGATCTGTTTGATGTCGCGATAGGATTTGATGGCGGAACGGATCGTGGTATACAGTTTGATGGCAGTGAGTTCGGTTTTTTCCTTGTAGTCATCGATGTCGTAATTGTCGATGACGTAGCGTTCCGGGGCGTGTCCGGGTTGACCGGTGCGAATGATCAGACGAATGGCCGTATTGCCGAACTCCTCACGGATCGTCCGGACCAGTTTAAGCCCGGCATCGTCGGTTTCCATGACCACATCGATCAGCGCGACCGCAATTTCGGGTTCGCGGCGATAGAGTTCCAAGGCTTCTCCAGCCCCATGCGCCAACAGCAGGCGAAGTCCCCTTCCGGCGAATTGAAAATCCCTGAGACTGATCCTGGTGATGGCCAGTATGTCCGGATCATCGTCAACGACAAGAATCGTCCATGAAGTTCGGCTGCCGCTTTCCCGGGATGTGACAATCCCGGGTTGGACGATGGATTTGCGGATGATTTTCATTCATTCATTCCGGAATGGGAAAGGATATGTGAAACTGGGTTCCATGTCCCGGTGAACTTTCGCATGAAATGGAACCATTCAGCTTGGACGTCACAATATTGTAACACAAATAAAGCCCCAAACCACTCCCTCCCTGATTTCTGATGGTGGTGAAAAAAGGTTCGAACACCAGACCGCGAACCGATTCCTCCATGCCGCATCCGTCATCGGAATAATCAAGGAATAGTCTGTTGTCGAACCTGTGGGAAGAGATGACGATCGTTCCCGCGGGAGATTCTCCCTTGTAGCCATGGGTGAGGCTGTTGATGATCAGGTTGGTGAGGATCTGTTCAAGGGTTCCCGGCCAACTGAGGACTTTGAGCGTGGGTTCGATGGTGACCTGAATGGTGATGTTTGTTTTCTTGAGTTGATTGTGGAGGGAGCGGACGACATCCATGACGACCTCGCGGACATTGAACGATCGCTGGATGTCGGCGCTCTGATCGACGGAGGTTCGTTTGAAGCTGGCCACCAGTTCTCCTGCCCGTGAAATGTTGGCCATCGCCAATTCGGAAGCCTCCCGGATGGTGGCGATGATCACCTGAAGTTCCTCTTCGCGGACTTCGTCCTGTTCCAGCAAGCGTTCCAGGGAACGCAGGGACTCGCCGACAAGCGAGAATCCGGTGACGGCGACGCCGATGGGGGTATTGATTTCGTGGGCGAATCCGGCGACCAGACGTCCGAGGGAGGCCATTTTTTCACTTTTCACCAGTTCGTTGCGCGTCTGTTCGAGTTCGTCGATTTTGGCGTTGAGTTCCCTGGTTCGCTCCACGACCTTGATGTCGAGGGTGCCGAGCAGTTCGGCAAGCGAGGCTTCCAGGTGTTTGCGTTGGGAAATGTCCTCTTTGACCGCGAGAAAGAAACGGATGCCGCCGCTTTCGACACGAATGGGGGAAATGGAGGCGTCCTCCCAGTAGAGTTCACCATTTTTTCGGCGATTGAGCAGTTCTCCATGCCAGACCTGCCCGGCGAGGATGGTTTCCCAGAGTGTTTTGTAGATTGAAGGGGGCATTTCTCCCGAATTGAAAAGTTTTGGATTCCGCCCGATCAGTTCGCTGGTGTCGTAGCCCGAGACCCGGCAACAGGTCGGATTGACGTATTCGATCAAACCCTGGGTATCGGTGATGACGATGCTGGAGGGACTTTGTTCGAGGGCCTGGGACAGATAGCGCAATTTTCGTTCGGTCATTTTGCGGTCGATGATTCCGGCCAGGGTCTGGGCGATGGTTTCCAGGAACCGGACCTCTTCGACATCGCGGGCATGACCGACCTGAAGATAGAGGTTGATGACGCCCAGAAGGCGATCGCCCAGGAGGATGGGGACGCAATAATGTCCGTGATCGGACATTCCCTCGAATTGGAAGGAATGATCTTCGTTGACGTGGGATGCGAAGATCAATTGTTGGGTCGAGGCTGCCCTGCCGCACAGGCATTGCCCCATGAAAATTTCCCGGCATTCTGCCTTGACCGGGTCGGCAAGCCCGTGTTCGACGAGCATGTCGAGTTTTCCTGTTTTGTGATTCAACAGGAAGATGGCCCCTTTGTATTGCAGGGCGAGCCAGGGGACGGCGAGGAGGATTTGCAGGGACTTTGTCAGTTTTTCGTTGAGCGTCAGAGGTTTGAGGGCAACTTCAAGAATATTGTTGATGGCGACGCGGGACATGAAGTCGCGGTGGTTTTTTTCCGCGTTTCGTTTGCGTTTGCCGATGTCGCGCATGATGGCGCAAAAATAGCGGCGTCCGCCGATCGACCAGGTGGACAGAGCCGCCTCGACGGGGAGAATCTGGCCGTTCTTGTGCAGTCCCTGGAGTTCGAAGGTTTCCTCGCGGCGACGGGTGACGCCGGCGGCGACGGCGGAGGCGTATCCGTTGAGGTGCGCCGAAAGATGTTTCGCGGGGATCAACAATGCCACTGCCTTGCCGAGGATTTCCGCCTCCTGATGACCGAACAGGCGCTCGGCGCCGCGATTCCAGGAAGTGATGAATCCCTCTTCATCCGCCGAAATGATGGCATCGGTGGCGGATTGTGTCAGGGCGCGGAATCGGTTTTCCTCCTCTTCGAGTTCCTTGAGCCCTGCGTTCAAGGACAGTTGGGCGCGTTTAAGTTCCCGCCCCAGGTGTTCGAACATCCGGTGCTGGGATGCCAATTCGTCCCAAACCTGCCCCTCAGAGGCCAATCCCTGTTCCGGGGCGGCGGTGAATCGTTCCATGGCGCGACGGCTCGATGCCAGGGGATCAAGCACCAGTTTTCTCAGCAACAGCCACAGGAACAGGGAAGCGAGGATCACCCACCCCATGAGCGAAAGCGTTATGGCGTCGGAAAGGAAAAAATCGGCGTTGGAAAAGGTCGATGGATCCAGAAGGACCAGGGTTGCCGCCAAGGTCGCGGGGGAGGATAGGGGGGGGGATCCCTGATGCGCATCCTTCGTTGTGTCCAAGGCGACAGCGTCGCGGACGCCCTCGTGACATCCCAGGCATCGTGACGAATAGTGGATCGGTCGTGCCAGGGCATACCAGTCGGTCCCCTCGATGGGGACCCATCCTTCGGCACGGTTTTCAAGAATCGACGGCGCCAGGGAAGACAGGATGTGTCGTTCCTGGGGCGAAGGATGGTTCAGGGGGTTGAGCGGATGGAGACTGATGTCGCGGATGAGATAGGCGTTATGTGATCCTGTTGCGAAATGGCGTGTTGTCATGCACCAGGGGTTGCCTGGATCATCCCCGTGTTCCGCAGGTCGGGCGGCGCGGTATTGAAATACCATGTCCAGAATTTGATTGGCTTGAACGTTCAGCATTCGCTGCCAATCCTGGGTGCGATGATGGTGGGACAGCATCAGGAGCCCGGCAAGAAAGACGATGCCGAATGCCGTGATCCATCGTGAAAGCTGCGTTGCCAATGACATTCAGTTTAATCCGGCTCCCCCTCCGGGAGGAACAAAACAGGGGTTAAAAATTTACATTTTGTTACGGCATGCAGACATTGAACACCATCATGGTCAGGTTTTCAATCGAATTTTCCGGTTTCATGTTCAATTCATGGGCGTAATGGGAGGGAGCCTGCGATGAAATGGACATCCATTTCTGGCGGAAACAGGATCATCGCACGGATTATAATTGATAAAATGTTTTATTTGATGATATGGAATAAAAATTGCTCGATGGATCGAAAGCGGCATTATCGAATGTTGAACCCAAGCTTTCGGGGAGCCCGGACGATGACCATCGACATCCAACCTTCCGACCTGGCCAAGCTCAAGGAACTCGACGATTATGAAGAGTGGCTGGAGTTTTTCATCGAGATTGGCGAAATACAGGTCATCGATGGGGAGGATTCCTCAATGTGAACAAGGGGATGCCATCCGGAACGTAAAGACACATCCCCTTGAACCAGGCACTTTCCCGGGGAGGGAAAACGGGATAGAATCCTCGTTCAGTCTCCGGTGCTGCGTCGGGGAGTTTGGGGAACGCACATTTTGAGGTTTCCTGGCGCCGAAGGCCCGAGGGGCTTGGCTTCCGGTATTCCGGGATCTGGCTGCCTGGAATCGGATGGTCTCCTGGCATGCCACCGCGCAAAATTCAACCTGAACCTCAATCCCCATGCTTGATTCCCTCTTTTCCCGGTTTACCATCACCTTCTGGATCCGCTGGATCGCCGTCAGTTCCCTGGCGATATTCTTGACGGTCATCGGGTTGAACTATTCGTCGATCGGAGCGGTCCAGGAGATGAACCGGGCACTCCAGGAAGGCCCGCTGGATGCTCGGGGGCGATGGTTGTCGATTGCCTTGCGGTTTGCCCAGATGGAGGCCATTCGCATGGCCTTTCTGGCCCATCCATCCGCCGAGACCGCGGCGAAGGTTGAACCGATTCAGGAGTCCATGGCTGTGGATCTGGCGGCGCTTGGCGGGGCCGCCACGGACGAGGTGCGGCGGGAAGCGCGGAACTATTCCCAGGCCTACGCGCAGATTGTCGAAGCGGTCGATGAGAAAGTGCGATTGAACCAACTTCTGGTCAAGGATCGGGAGGAGGTCGAAACGCAGGTCTATGAGTTGGACAACAAGACCATGGAGGAGGTACTGGTCGAATTTCAGTTGGCCGAGTTGGGATACATGGCGCGGCAGACTGCGGAACGGGTCAATTCGATCCGGGTGATCCTGGACCGCATGGCCCGTGATGTTTCGGCGCATCCCAAGGCGGTGCCGGTGCTTGCGGCGGTGACGGGTTATCGTAAACGGTTCGAGGAGATCGTCGCCAAGGATCAACGGGTGACGGAGCGGACCGGGTGGATGTCGTTGACCGCCGAAAAGGTGACGCGGCTGGTCACCGAGCGGGTTGCGGAGGCGGATCGGCAGGCGGAAGCGGCGGCGCGAATGGCCCGGGACAAAGCGGCATCGGCGCAACGGATCGCCCTGGTGTGGACGGTGGTCGGGACGGTGGTGGCGATGGTTCTCTCTTTCCTGTTCGATCGTGTGTTCAAGGAGCGGATTCGTTTGACGCTGGAGGGGTTTTCGGTGTTGTCCCAGGGTGATCTGCGTTTTCGTTTTGCTGGCACCGGTCAATCTTCCAACGAACTGTATCGGATCAATGCTGCCGCCAATCGGATGGCCGATACGTTGTCGGCCTTGTTGACGACGATCACCACCCGGGTGAATGCTCTGAACAGCATGATCGACATCCTGAACGCCACCCAGCATGCGTTGCAAAAGAAGTCACACGACGGTCTGGAACGAATTGGCGCCATCCATGTCCGCAACGAGGCCGTCGAGGATTCGTCGCGCAAGGTGGATGACCATGCCCGGGCGACACTCGGACAGGCGGAGGAATCCAGGGATGGGGCGTTTTTGGTCCTCAACCATATCAATACCATTGCCGCGGCTTCCGAGGAGGCCAGCAGCAATGTTTCGACCATGGCCGCCGCCGCCGAGGAGATGACCGCGAATCTGGCGGGGGTCAACACCAGCCTGGCAGACACGACGCGATCGGTCGCCGATGTCGCCAGGGAGATCCGGCAATTGGATCAATCCCTGGATCAGGTACGGCAGCGTTGTGAAATGGCGGCCCATGAGGCCGGCAGATCCATGGAAAACGTGGAGAAGGCGCGGGAGATCATTCAGGTATTGACCGACGCCAATCAGGAGATTGGTTCGGTGGTCGAGCTGATCAACAACATTGCCGACCAGACCAACATGCTGGCGCTCAACGCTTCGATCGAAGCGGCGGGGGCGGGAGAGGTCGGGCGCGGGTTTGCGGTGGTAGCCAACGAAGTCAAGGAACTGGCCAAGCAGACCTCCAACGCCACCCTGACCATCACCGACCGCATCATGGAAATGCAGTCCCAGGCCAGGGATGCCCGGACCGTGATGGTGGACGTGGTTGCCAGCATTGTCAAGGTCAATGACATGAATGCCCAGATCACGTTGACGGTGAATGAGCAGAGCCAGACCACGCGCAGGATTTCCTCTTCGGTGGGTGATGTGGCTCAGGGGGCCGAGGCAGTCAGCGTCAATGCCCAGGAGTTGAATCTTGCCGCCAACGAAATCGCCCGGGCGGCGGGTGAAGCGGCGGCGGGGACCTCGGAAATCGCCCGGGTCGCCGCCGATACCTCGACCCAGACCCGGTTGCTCCATGGCAGCGCCGAAACGACCCGTGATCAGTCGCAACAGGTTTCCGGAATGACCCGGGAAATTTTTACCGCGAGCGACGAGGTGCGCAATCTGGGTTTGCGCATGATGGAGGAAATGAACGAACTTCAGGTCGTGACCGATACCATCAGCGCCATGGTTGACAAACTGCATGAAGTCGCTTCGGAATTGCATCAGGCGACGACGGTGTTCCGGGTTGTGGGATGAACGCCTCGATGTATCCGAAGAAGAAACCGTAACGTACCCGTCTCCCGTTTCCATTATTCATGTTTGATTGTCCGATGCGATTGCCATCATGACCTATAATGCTTCTCATATCGAGGTTCTCGAAGGTTTGGAGGGGGTTCGCCGTCGTCCCGGCATGTATGTCGGGGGGACCGATCTCAAGGCGCTGCACCATCTGGTCGCGGAAATTCTCGACAATGCCACCGATGAGGTGGTGGCGGGACATGCCGACCGGATCGATGTGCTCCTTTCCCGGAGCGGATCGATTGCGGTTCAGGACAATGGCCGGGGTATTCCGGTCGATCCCCATCCACGTTATCCCGACACCTCGGCGTTGGAAATCATCCTGACCCGACTCCATGCCGGCGGGAAGTTTCACAACAAGGCTTATGCGACGTCGGGAGGATTGAACGGTGTCGGCATTTCGGTCGTCAATGCCTTGTCCAGCCATACCGAAGTCACCGTCGAAAGGGATGGCCACTGTTGGCGTCAGACGTTTTCCAAGGGAGTGCCGAGTTCGCCTCTGATCGAGGTCGGCCCGACGAAAAAGCGTGGCACCCGGGTTGAATTTCTTCCGGACGTGGGCATTTTTCCCGATGTGGCGTTCCATGTGGAGCGGATCCTGGAGATGTGTTGCGCCAAGGCTTATTTGAATCGCGGGGTTCGGATTCATCTGACGGTCGAGGAGACGGGGGTGGGGCATGAGTTCCATTATCCCGGTGGCGTCCGGGATTACATGGATCAATGGCTGGCGGAAAAGAGCTTTGTCATCGACAAGAAGTTTTCCGGGAATGTGGATCAACAGGGGGAGGGGACCAATCCGTTGCGTCTGGAATGGGCCATGGCCTGGACCCATGAAGAGAAGGGGAGGATTCTGTCCTATTGCAACACCATTCCGACGCCGGATGGCGGGACGCATGAAGCGGGACTTCGTTCGGCTCTGCTCCGGGGGATTCGTGAGTATGCCGAAACGCGCAACCTGTTGCCCAAGGGGGTTGCCATCATTGCCGATGACATTTTCGATGGTTTGTGGGCGATCGTGTCCCTGTTCATTCATGAACCCGAGTTTTCGGGACAGACCAAGGAGAAACTGGCGGCGGCCTGGGTTGCGCGGCCCGTGGAGAGTGTGATCAAGGATCATCTGGATCATTGGTTGCATGGCGACGTGGAGCAGGCGACCCGTCTGGTGACGGTGATTGCGGATCGGGCCCAGGAGCGGCAGAACCGGCGAAAGGATTTGAACGCCGTCAAGCGCAAGACGGCGACCACCCGTCTGACGCTTCCTGGAAAACTGACCGATTGTTCCGTCGGCGACAGTTCCCAGTCGGAACTGTTCATCGTCGAAGGGGATTCGGCGGGGGGGTCGGCCAAGCAGGCGCGCAATCGTTTCAATCAGGCGGTTTTGCCGCTTCGGGGCAAGATTCTCAACGTCGAGCAGGCCAATCTGGAAAAATTTGAGAAAAACTCCGAAATACAAAGCCTGATCACCGCCATCGGGACCGGATTTGGACAACGATTCGATTTGGGGGGGTTGCGTTATGGTCGAATCGTGATCATGACCGATGCCGATGTCGATGGTGCGCACATTGCGAGTCTTCTGTTGACTTTTTTCTTTCGCTTCATGTTTCCGCTGATCGAGAATGGCCATTTGTACCTGGCGCAACCGCCTCTGTACCGGCTGACCTGCGGCGCCGACTCCTGGTATGCCCTGGATGATGCCGAAAAGGAGGTTGTGATTGCCAGGATCCACAAGAAAAAGGCCAAATCGGGCAAGGTCAAGATTGATCAATCAAGGTTCAAGGGATTGGGCGAGATGGATCCCCGGCAGTTGCGCGAGACAACCATGGATCCTGCATCGCGGCGATTGATGCGGGTGTTCGTTGACGATGGCGATTTGACCCGGGACACCTTCAACCGGCTGATGGGAAAAAAACCGTTGGAACGGTTCAGGTTCATTCAGGAGAAGGCGCCGTTCGCGGAAGGGAGTCTGGATATCTGACGACGTGGGATCGGGTTCGGACCGTCATGTTTCTCGGGTTGATCCATGGGGGAGGAACGTGACGGCTATGGTTCTGTCCGGATCCGGTGGCGTTCCGTCCATTGCACCATTCCCAGTGCCCCCAGACCCGACAGGACGAAACCACCGACCAGTGGCATCACGGTGCCATCGTACATTTGGCCGATTCCGGATCCCAGCGACAGGGAGATCAACGAGGAGAGGGAACCGACGACGCTTGCGGCAACGCCTGCATGATGGCCCATTGGTTCCATGGCCAGTGCCGTCAGGTTGCCGAAGAGTATTCCCATGCAGAACAGACTGCTTCCCCCCCACGCCAGCCACCCGCCCAGGGGCAATGCGGTTCCCTGAGTCACCAGCAACAGCAGGACGCCTGTTGCGATGGTGGTCATCAGGATGAGGGCGCCCCGGACCAGACGTTGCATGCCCCATTTCATGACGAGGCGGGCATTGGTCACCGTCGCCGCTCCGACGCACAGGGCCAGGAGTCCGAAGTAGACCGGAAACCGTTCTTCCAGGGCATATTGTTTTTGCAGTATTTGCTGCACCGACACCAGGTAGCCGATAAAGGCGCCGAAGATCATCCCCATCGCCAGGGTATAGCCCAGGGTGATGCGGTTGTGGCAGGTGTTGTTGACTGTTGCGGCAAGTTGCCGGAGGGAGAACGGGCGCTGTTTTTCCGGGGGCAGGGTTTCCGGATGTCGCAGACCGAACCACGCCAGGACGATCAGGGCCAGGAGCAGCAGCACGGCGAAGAGAATCCGCCAACTGCCGATGGCAAGGAGTCCCTGTCCCAGGGCGGGGGCGAGGACCGGGACCAGGATGAACACCGTCATCACCAGCGACATGATCCGGGCCATCCGGCGTCCGGTATAGAGATCACGGACCAGGGCGATCGAGACGGTACGTGGACTGGCCACGCCGACGCCCTGAAGGAACCGTCCCATGAGCAAGGTCGCATATGTTTCCGCGAGCGCGGCCATGAGACACCCTGTCATGAAAAGGGTCAGGCCGGCGAAGATTGTCGGTTTGCGTCCGATGCTGTCCGACAGGGAACCGAAGAACAGTTGTCCGACCGAGAACCCGAAAAACAGGAAGGAGATGACCATTTGATTGTCGTTGGGATCGGTTGTCCCCAGATCATGGCCGATGATTTCCAGGGCGGGCAACATGACATCGATGGAGAGCGCGACCATGGAACTCATCAACGCGATCAGGGCGACAAATTCTCTCTGGCCGATTCCGGGGAGCGTGGTGGCGGGTGGTGGGGCGGAGGCGGTGGCGGGCATGGACCGGATCAAGGAAGAAGGCGTCTTGGAAGTTTTCCCGATCATGTCTCATCCTGGAGCCTTTGTCCATGCCGACTTCCATATGGAAATGCGGGCGCAAAAAAGCCGCCATGGCTGTTGGAGGCGGTTGTCCTCTGTTGGTGTTTGTGGAGGTGCTCAAACTCCGGCCCCGGGCATGTCCCGGATGGCGGGGGGGGCGAACGAAAATTTTCTCGAATCTGGATTTGGTTGTGGTATGCTGTTGGTGGCATCAATCCTGGATGGAGAAACCGTCATGGCCATTGCCACCTTTGACACTCTTGAATTTGTCGCGTCTCTTGAATCGTCCGGCTTCACCAAGGAGCAATCCAAGGGGATGGTGAACGCCTTCAAGAAGGCGCAAGACGTTCAATTGAAAGAACTGGCGGCTACCAAGGGTGATCTGAAGGAACTGGGGATGCGCATGGATGCCAAGTTTGAGAAAGAACTGGCCCCCATACGCGCAGACCTGTTGCTCATCAAATGGATGTTGGCCCTGGTGATCACGGCAACCGTGCTCCCCGCATTGAAGATGTTCTTTCCGAATTGACCGTTCAAGCCTGTCTCCTTTGAATTCTCTCTGGCCGATTCCGGGGAGCGTGGTGGAGGGGGGGAGGGCATGGAGCGGATCAAGGAAGAAGGCATCTTGGAGATTTTCCTGATCATGTCTCATCCTGGAGTCTTTGTCCATGCCGACTTCCATTCAGGACTGTTTGCGTGTATCCCAGGTTTGCTGCTGACACTGCCGACACATTTTAATTGTTATATGATGTTTCGTGATGTACCATGCGTACATGAGATGTCATGGAGTCAATGTACGACATTTCCTTTCGATAACTTCTGCCGACGATGGACAGCCATGAAATTCCCCAGAAAAAACGTTTTAAGGGGTGTGGGAAGCGTGTTCTGCCTTTGTCCGGAAATCGACTATTTTCACCTTGTTCCCGATTCCCCACGCGCCCAGATTGCCCATGCCTGGTTCGCCACGGGCCATGAGATCATGAAGGCGATGGATCAGTTTGAACATGAGCAGAAAGCGGCGGCAGGCCAATCTTCCACGGGCAAACCTTCCTATCGTGTCCGTTCGGGTGTTGCCAACCATGAAGTCCGGCCACCATCCCGGGAGCTGGTCCATGCGAATATCAGTTTCGAAGGCCCCATTCCGCCTCCGAGGATTATGGAGAAATACGAGGAACTTGTTCCAGGTTCCGCGGATCGTATTCTTCGCATGGCGGAAAAGTCTGTCGATTTTCAGCATTCGATGACAAGAGACGCCCTGTCGCTTCAGGCGAACGATACCCGAAGGGGCCAATGGTTTGCCTTCCTGGTTGCCTTTGGCGCCCTTGTGGCTGGAGTGATTGCCATCCCGACGGGCAACCCTGGAACGGGGGCTGCGATCATTTCCACGACATTGGCCGGTGGAATCGGAACTTTCATCATCAGCAGGAGAAATGACGACCCTCCCGAGACGCCCAGGCGCGACGATTCACAGGGGTAACCCCCGGTGTGGGCATGTCTTCTCTGGCGGAGGCAGCGGCGAAGGCGATGACGGCGCGGATATCCTCCACCCCCACCGAGGGGAATCCCGCCACTATGTCCTTGGGGGTGCAACCATCCTCCAGACTGGCCAGGATGGTGCGCAGGGTGACACGGGTGCCTTTGATGATCGGTGTGCCACCGCAGATGTCGGGTCGCTGACGATACGAGCGTTATAGTCCATGACGTGAGTTTCATTTTGCACGGGGTTGGAAAATTCGGGGACATGATTATTTTTTTGCGGAAAGGCCAATCTTCCCTTCCCTAAAAAGGCTTCGACTGGGAATCATCCTGGGATGATGATCCGGGAGGAGGGCAGGGAGGGATGGGGTGTCTTATTCTTCACCGTCCGCCAGGGTGACGATGGCCTGGGCCCAGAGGACATAGTTTAGACGGGCCAGATCCTTGATGGTCTTGACATTGAAGGCGCTCTTGAGCAGAACGGCGTCCTGGTCACTGACCCCTTGCAGGGCTGAAACAGGTGCATCCACGAGTTGTTTCAAGGATTTTTTTTCGTAGGCCTTGTCCAGAAACGCATTGATGTTCATGAGTGGATCCTCCTTGTCCTGGAAGAGGTCAATGGCCGGTTTCGGCGTGACGGTTCATGGTTGGGTTCCGAGGGGGGGGCTGCCTTTCCCAAGGCTGCATGTGCCACGAAGAAAGGCAGCCCCGGAATCATCCATTGGAAACAGGGGATTCTTCAACAATGTCGAAGAGAAAATCGATCATTCCCAATTGGCGTGTTTGCTGCACAGATTGCTGAGTTGCGCTCCCGCTTCGGACTCGGAAAATTTGGCGAGCCCACCACGGAAATTATCTGGGGTTTCATTCCAAAGGCAGGTGCAGAACGCAGTCGCCTTCGATTGACCGGGCACGGGGCTCGGTTCGTCACCGCCGGTCCACTTGTTCGTGGAATAGGCGACGCAATTCTTGAATTGACCATCATCGGTGGGGGTGTTGTAATCGGTATAGGCAAACGCGGCGCCACTCTGCATCAACAGAGCCAGTCCTAACACGGAAACTCCAACCTTCTTCATAAAACCTCCATGAGCGCATACATAACAAAGATGAAAGACCATACGAAGTTGCCGAAATGGCCATGATTACGCCAGAAATAGGACCATCGAAACTTCGTATTGCTTCCTATTAAGGAGCGAAAGGTTTCATTTGTCAATGGAGATCGCTGTCGAGCCGACTCTGTATTCTTGAAAAAATCCGGGAGCAACAGTGTTTCATATGCTGTAAAGATGTCATAAAGACAGTACATGGAAGGGGGATGATGGTTCGGGAAACAGGGGAATGGCATATGAGATGATGGAGGTTATTGGGTAAAAGGGTTCTCTCTAACTCTAAGGAAGGCTGCCGCGGCGCAGGGTGGCATTCCACTGGCCGCCAGAGCCTGGAGCTTCATCGCAGTAGGACCATTCGCCCCAGAGGCGGTTTCCGTCGTCGGATGATCGCCAGGTGAGCCGGCCCCAATAGCGGGTGCCGACCTGTGGGGTATGGCAACGCCGTTCGGAGGTGGGTTGCAACCAGAGAAGACGCAGCGATCCATCTTCCGCGACCTGGCCGGCCAGGGTTCCCTGATAATTGGTATAGCGGCCACTGACCGATCCGTCGGGGTTGATGTCCAGGTGAACCGGGCCGAAATCGGAATTCCAGTCGCTGCCGCGTCCCCAGGCGGTTTGGCTGACCGCGACGAAGGACAGGGATGCCAGCGCGACCATGGTCCATTTTATGTTCATGCGACAGACTCCTGTCATGGATTGGCGACGTAACGGGACAGGGGGTTCGGATGTTGCCGAATCCCTTCCGGAAATGGGTCTCGTGGTATCTTCCATGATATACTCAAACCGCAGGTAGTATGCCAAAATCGGTCCGTTCTGGCAACGGGCATTCGAAAGTGCGGATCGGGCTAAGAAGTGTGCCAGGATTGACTTTCATGGTACCTCTTAAAGGATGATTCGAGGAGGCTGTCATGGATGCCTGGATGAAAATGGGGGCAGGGGGTTGGTGTTGCCGGTGGCGTTTCCAGGCTTCAAGAAATCCCTGCTCCAGATGTCCGGCGAAGATACGTCCGTTGAAGATTGGGCTTTCAGGGACCAACTGGTGCAGGCGGTGACGCAGTTGTTGTCGTTGTCGATGGTCCTGGGCCAGCGTCATGGCCAGGCGTTCATAATCGGCCAGGCTGGTGGTGACCAGTTGCGGCAATCCCAGGTGAATGAGCAGGCTGGCCGCCACGCGACCGGGAAAGGTGGATCCCAGGCATGTCAGGACGGGACACCCCCCCCACAGGGCATCGCTGGCGGTTGTGTGGGCGCCGCAGGGAAGGGTGTCCAGGAACAGATCGGCCAGGCGGTAGCGGGCAAGATGTTGCGCCAGGGGGAGGCGGGGGGCAAAAATCACCCGTTGGGGGTCGATACCGCAGGACGCGACCATGGCATGCAACCGCTTCATGGCGTAGGGGTGAAACGCCAACAGCCACAGGACGCTTTCGGGGATTCGTTGGAGCAGCCGCAGCCACAGGGTCAGAAATTCCGGGGTGATTTTGGCGCTTTGATTGAAACAGCAAAAGACCATTCCCCGCTCGGGCAACCCTGCCTGGCGGCGGGACAGGGGATCCGGGGCGATTGGGCGGTGGGAATCGTTGACCTGGTAGCCGTGCGGTAGCCGGATGGGGTGTTCGTCGAAGAAGGGTTCATGTTCGGGGGGCAGGACGATGGTGTCGGCGATGATATAATCCATGAAGCGGGCCCCCATGGTCCCTGGAAATCCCAGATAGTTGACCTGGAGGGGAGCGGGACGCAGGGCCAGGACTCGTGGTCGGGCATCGCGGGTGTACCCTTTGAGGTCCACCAGAATGTCGATGCCATCCTGGCGTATTTTTTCGGCCAGGGCTTCGTCGGACAGGTGACCGCCGTCGAAAAAATGATCGAAGGCGCGGTACAGACGATCTCTCAGGGGACTGTGATCTTCGGGCCCCACGGAATAGGCCGAGATTTGGAACCGGTCGCGATCGTGCGATTCGAACAGTTCCGCCGCCAGGACACTGGTGGCATGTTGGTGAAAGTCCGCCGAAAGATAGCCGACATGCACCCGTTGCCGAGGCATGGAAGGAGGGACGCAGCGGGGCGGAAGCGGGGTGATCGCAGTCACAAGGCGTTTGCTGTGGTTGCGCGCCGCTTTTTGCAGTTCGGCAGGATTTTGGCAGATGAATACCAGCAGATAGGGATCGATGTCGCCGGCATTCTGGTGGATCATGGCGCCGAGACGGGTGATGGCCCGATCCAGGCGTTCATCCCAGGAGCAGATTTGCAGTTTGTGGAAAATAAACTGGGTCAGGGTATCGCCGCGGTTGGGGGCGAGGGACAGCGCCCGCGCGAAGGCGGCAACCGCCTGTTCCATCTCTTCCAGTCTGGAGTAGGCCAGCCCCAGGTTGTGCCAGGCCAGGTCGTGGCCCGGATCCTGGGCGACGCAGATACGATAGGCCTGGGCCGCCTCGTCGAAACGTTTTTGCGCCGAAAGGACCACGCCAAGACCGTTCAAGGCTTCGACATGGTGGGGATCGATGGCGAGGGCGTGGCGCAGGGTGTGTTCCGCGTCTTTTGATCGGCGTTTGACATGCCAGATCATGGCCAGGTTGGTCAAGGCCCCCAAATGGTTCGGTTCTCCACCAAGAATGTCCTGATACCCCTTGAGGGCACGTTCCAGATCGCCGCGTTGATGCTCTTTCAGGACGCTGGCAAAGGTGTTCGGCATGAATTGTCAACAGAGGGGCTTGAGTTCATCGATCCTGAGGATATGATCGATTTCATTCGTTTTCATTCCCAGCGCCATCGGTTGCCGTATTCCGGGCAGTGTGGCCACGTCATAGAGTTCCTCGACGACTCCTTCGAGAATCAGGCTGTGCGAGGCGTCGCCGGTGGTGGTGTGAACGACCTGGAGACCGCAACGGGGCTGAATCCGTTCTTTTTCCAACCGTTCATTCAATGGCAGGCCGTTGAAGGTGCTGTTGTGGCGTGGTTTGGACATGCCAATGACCGCATGATTGCCCACAAAGGCAAGACCACGCAAAAAGCCGGGACAAAAGGCCAGGGGTTGAAATGTTTTTGTGTCCGGATCGACGGATCCCACCTCTCCCGTGCCCGCATTGAGCAGCCATACCCGTCCGCGATGCCAGCGGGGAGAATGCGGCATGGACAGACCTTCGCACAGGATTTCATTGGTGACGACATCCATGAGCACTCCGGCGCCGATCCGGTCTTCCCGCCACCCTTCCACCACGTTGGAACGGCGCACCAGGGTGGCGTAACGAGGGTGTCCGGTTTCATCCAACGCCAGGCCGTTAAGATGGCAACGGTCTTCCGCCGCCAGACGGTTGATGAACGGTGGCATCCAGAAGGGGCGGAAGGAATGGTCATGACCCAGGCTGGCGAAACAATTGAACAAGGTTACGGCAAAGACCGGGGTCTGATCGTTCATGATGGCCATGTCATGAACATCGATATCGCCGGTGGTGTGGCTTGCCATGGGGACATACAGGGCGTCATGACCTTCGTGCAACTGGCCGGGATCGAGAATGTTGACAAAACGCCACAGTTGATGGCGGGTGGCGAGCCACAGGGTTCGTTGTTGGACGGCCAATCCCATGCATCGGTCGAAACTGCGTTCGAAGACCGACAGGTTGCCGTCCGGTTTGATGCCGATGAAAAATATTTTTCCCGCCTGATAGGTGGTAAAGGCCAGACTGACCTGTTCTCCCTGCAACCAGCGTGTGAACAGACGGGAACCTTTGATGCTCAGTGTCGGGGGCGACTCGTTCTCAGGGGTATTCATAAGGAGTGCTCTGGCATCCATTGCTCGGGAAGGTTGGGCTGGAACAGGTCAAACTCATGGCGTTCTCCTCCATCCATGGCGGTCAGACCCCAGCCGGGATCCGGATGAACTTCCACCAGGTCGCCGTATCCGGGAGGCATCGTTCCTTCCATGGATTGAACAGGATACCACAAGGACTGGACGGAATCATTGGTGGTTTGTGGAGGGGGGGGGCTGATTGAGGTCAACAGGTTGAACAAGAGCTTATCGAACACCTCCGGATCCATGGTTCGAGGGTCTTCGGGGGGGGCTGTGTCGGAAAGAGTGGCCTCGGGACGATGAAGAAAAGAAACCTCGGCCAGGTGTCCGTGTTGACCCTGATCGTCGATGAAAGAACCATCGGTCAAAATCTGGTTTCCTTCCCGCCATGAACCGTTGACGGTGGTCTCCAGGGCGAGGGTGGCGATTCCTTTTTGCGCGAGTGTGGTCAATTCTTCCGGGTCTGATATTCCATCCTGGTTTTGATCCTGCCATACCAGAAGATCGGCATAAGCGAGGTCCAGGGCGTCGAGCAGGTGGTTGTGGTCGTCATCCAACCGGGAGAGGGCTGCCATGCCTGAAGGGGTATCGGGGAACATACGCTCCGAAAACAGTTCGGTGGCATCGTCGATGCGGCCATTATCGTTGCGATCCCAGGCCAGCAGGGCATCTCCGGGACCGACCCAGCCGGTGGTCTGGGGTTGTCCCGTCAGGGCCATGTCAAAGCGGACCCCTCGTTCGAGACCGACCAGATCGAGGCCGTCGCCGGTCAGATCCAGGACGATGGGATCGAGGGCAGTGGCAATGTCGGCGTCCACCAATAGAGAAACACCTCCCTGAACATATTGGTGGTACACCTGACTGTCGATGGTGCTGAAATTGGCGGTGTAGTTCCAGCCGGTGCCGATATGGAGTGTATCGTTGCCATCCCCCATGATGCGCAGGTCCGAGCCGGCACCGGCGATCTGACTGACGTGTCGTGCTGTCAGGGTCAGGGTATGCGCACCACTTCCCGATTGCAGGTCGATGAGTTCGATGTCGTGGATGCGGTTGGCCTGGCCTGTGGTCGTCAGATTGAGATGGAAGCCCGTACCCTCCAGGCGCAAGGTGTCGGTGTTGCCGCCACCATCGATTTTTCTGAAGGTGGCATCGGAAATGGCTAAAATATCGTTACCCGCCCCTCCGACCAGCACATCCGCGCCCCCACTGCCCGTCAGAATGTCATCTCCCAACCCGCCACGCAGAATATCGGCCCCGGTTGTGCCACTGATGGTCTGGGCTGTGGTGAAGGCATTGGTAAAATTGCCGCCGAAGAAAATGTACGAAGCGCCTGAATCGCTGCCACCCGGGTCGGCACGATGAGCGCCTACGATCAAATCGTCAAACCCGTCGCCATTGACATCTCCGGCACCACTGAATCCATAACCACTCCTATCCCCCACTGCCACCCCATCCAGTCGAAACCCATCAATGCCATTCAGTGTGGAAAGATCCAGTTGGGATACAAAACCTTCAGGCTTGCCGAAAATTATATAACTCGCTCCGGAATCGCTGCCACCCGGGTCGGCGAGAAAAGCGCCCACGATCAGATCATCAAATCCATCGCCATTGACATCCCCGGCAATATTCACCGGAAAACCACTTTGATCACCGGCGGCATTACCATCCAGTCGAAACCCATTGCTGCCGTCCAGCGTGGAAAGATCCATCTGGGAGACAAACCCAGAAGCTTTGCCAAAGATTATATAACTCGCTCCGGAATCGCTGCCACCCGGGTCGGCACCATGAGCGCCGACGATCAGATCATCAAACCCATCGCCATTGACATCTCCGGCACCACCGGTCGAGTTGCCACTATGGTCCCCAGTTGTTACCCCATCCAGTCGAAATCCATTGCTGCCGTCCAGCGTGGAAAGATCCATCTGGGAGACAAACCCAGAAGCTTTGCCAAAGATTATATAACTCGCTCCGGAATCGCTGCCACCCGGGTCGGCACCATGAGCGCCGACGATCAGATCATCAAACCCATCGCCATTGACATCTCCGACATTGCTCACCCTGCAATTGTAGTCATTTGCTGCTACGCCATCCAACCGAAACCCATTATTTCCGTCCAGGGTGGAAAGATCCATTTGAGACAGGAATCCACTTGCCTTGCCAAAAACCACATAACTCGCGCCGGAATTGCTGCCACCCACGTCGGCGAAATTACTTCCCAAGAAAAGATCGTCAAACCCATCACCATTGATATCTCCCGTACCTTTTACAGGACGACCGTTCCAGTCATTCACGGCCACTCCGTCCAGCCGAAATCCATTGCTGCCGTCCAGCGTGGAAAGATCCATCTGGGAGACAAATCCAGAAGCTTTGCCAAAAATTACATAACTCGCTCCGGAATCGCTGCCACCTGGATCAGCACCCTCAGCTCCGACAATCAGATCGTCAAACCCATCGCCATTGACATCTCCGGCCTTGCTCACCGATACACCACTAGTGTCCCCTGCCGCTGCCCCATCCAACCGAAATCCATTACTACCGTCCAACGTAGAAAGATCCCATTGGGAAACAAAACCACCAGCCTTGCCAAAAATCACATAACTCGCTCCGGAATAGCTGCCACCTGGGTCGGCTGCACGGGCACCTATAATGACATCATCAAACCCGTCGCCATTGACATCTCCGGCAGTACTCACCCATCGACCACTGTAGTCACCCGCCGCCACCCCATCCAGGCGAAATCCGTTCGTCCCATTCAGTGTCGAAAGTTGAATCGCCGATGAGACCTGTGTGGTGGCAATGTCCGAATCGACCAGAAGCAGGTTGCTATCTTTTTGATATAGGTCATAAGTTTGACTGTCTACCGTGGTTTGGTTGGCGGTGTAGGACCATGCGGTGGTCAGGAGTACCCGGTCGGCGGCGTTACCTTTCACATGCAAGGTTTGTCCGGTCCCGGTGATTTGGCTGATGCGGGCAGCGACATCGATGATCAGGCGATTGCCGGTCCCCAGCTCGATGGTTTCAATATCTTGAATCCGATTGCTCATCCCGGTTGCGGCAAGATTCAGGGTCCACGAGGATCCATCCAATCGCAAGGTATCGCTGCCGCCACCGCCATCGATTTTTTTGAATGTGGCATCGGAGATGGCCAGGGTGTCGTTACCTGCCCCTCCGATCAATACATCCGCGCCACCGCTACCGGTCAGGGTGTCGTTGCCCAACTCTCCACGCAAAACATCAGCTCCGGTCGTGCCGGTGATGGTCTTGGCGGTGGTGGATACGCCCGCAAGGTTGCCACCGAAAACGACATAACTTGCCCCGGAATCACTGCTACCCATGTCGGCTCGATAGGCACCAATGATCAGATCGTCAAAGCCATCGCCATTGAGATCTCCGGCATCGCTGACCGCATGACCGCTCCAGTCAGCAGTTGCTTCTCCGTCGAGTCGAAATCCGCTACTGCCATTGAGGGTGGACAGATCGAGTTGGGGGGCAAAGTTGCTCGCTTTGCCAAACACGACATAACTTGAACCAGATTTACTACTACCATTTGGGTCGGCATAGTCGGCACCAATGATCAGATCGTCGAAGCCATCGCCATTGAGGTCTCCGGCGCCACTGACCGAAAAACCGCTTCGGTCATAGGCTGTGGCGCCATCAAGGCGAAATCCGTTGCTGCCATCGAGGGTGGACAGATCGAGTTGCGAATCAAATACACCCGCTTTGCCGAAAACAACATAACTTGAACCGGATTGTGTGCCACCACCCGGATTGGCCTTATAGGCACCGATAATCAGGTCGTCAAAGCCGTCGCCATTGACATCCCCGGCACTGCTGACCGAACGACCGCTCCAGTCATTATCAACCTTTCCATCAAGTCGGAACCCGTTGGCGCCATCGAGGGTGGACAGGTTGAATTGTGAGGCAAAGCCAATCGCTTTGCCAAAAATGACATAACTCGCTCCGGGATAAAAGCCCGAACCGGCCCAAGGGGCACCCACGATCAGATCGTTGAAGCCATCGCCATTGACATCTCCGGCACTGCTGACTGAACGACCGCTAAAATCACTACCAGCCACCCCATCGAGACGAAACCCATTGTTGCCGTTAAGGGTGGACAGATCGAGTTGCGAGTCAAAGCCATCCGCTTTGCCGAAAACTACATAGCTTGAACCGGACCGACTTCTGTTATTTGGGTCGGCAGCATAGGCACCAATGATCAGGTCGTCAAAGCCATCGCCATTGATGTCTCCGGCGTTGCTGACCGAACGACCGCTCTGGTCAAAGGATGCTCCTCCGTCCAGTCGAAACCCGTTGCTGCCGTCAAGGGTGGAAAGACCGATTTGCGTGGCAAAGCTCGCCTTGCCGAAAATGATATAACTTGCACCAGAACTGGTGCCACCCGGATCGGCATAAACGGCACCGATGATCAGGTCGTCGAAGCCATCGCCATTGACGTCCCCGGCACCGCTGACCGATTGACCGCTCCGATCGCCAGTCCCCACCGCATTCACCCCATCGAGACGAAATCCGTTGCTGCCGTTAATGGTGGAAAGATCCAGTTGCGAATCAAAGCCACTCGACTTGCCAAACACGACATAACTTGAACCGGAATCGGTGCCACCAAAATCCGCCAGCCTGGCGCCAACGATCAGATCGTCAAAACCATCGCCATTGACATCTCCGGCGCTGCTGACTGAATAACCGCTCAAATCCTGGGTCGCCGCCCCATCAAGGCGAAATCCATTGCTGCCGTTGAGGGTGGCGAGTTGCAGTGTGGCGGGTTGAATGGAAGAGACCAGCGTGACCTCAATATCCGCATCGACCAGCAACCGGTTGCCATCCTTCTGGTACAGATCGTAGGTTTGACCGCCCTCCGTGGCATGGTTGGCGGTGTGGGACCAGCCCGTGGTCAAAACCACCCGGTCGGAGGCGTCTCCTTTCACGGACAAGGTTTGTCCGGTTCCGGTGATCTGGCTGATGCGGGCGGCGGTATCGACCAACAGGAAATTGTGGGTTCCCAGATCGATGGTTTCGATCTCCTGGATTCGGTTGCTCATCCCGGTTGTGGCAAGATTCAATGTCACACCGGTCCCATCCAGCCTCAAGGTGTCGCTGCTTCCACCGCCATCGATTTTTTTGAAGGTCGCATCGTCGACGACCAAAATATCGTTGCCCGCGCCACCGATCAGCACGTCCGCGCCACCGTTGCCTGTCAGGGTGTCGTTGCCCAGACCTCCAATCAGAATATCGGTTCCGGTCGTACCGGTCGGAGTCAGGGCGATGGTGGCAGCACCCGTAAAATTTTTGCCGAAAACGACATAACCAGCTCCGGAATCCGTGCCGCCCGGGTCGGCTCCATGGGCGCCAATGATCAGATCATCAAACCCATCGCTATTGATGTCTCCGGCACTGCTGACTGAAATACCGCTCTGGTCCGAAGCCGCCACCCCATCGAGGCGAAATCCGCTGTTGCTGTCAAGCATGAACAGATCGAGTTGCGAGGCAAATCCACTCGCTTTGCCAAACATGACATAACTTGTTCCGGAATTTTCGTCAGCCAAGTCGGATCCATTGGCGCCAATGATCAGATCGTCAAATCCATCGCCATTGACGTCTCCGGCACTGCTGACCGAACGACCGCTCCAATCCAAGGTTGCCGTTCCATTGAGACGAAATCCATTGCTGCCGTCGAGGGTGGCAAGATTGAGTTGGGAAACAAATCCACTTGCCTTGCCGAAGACAATATAACTTGATCCGGAATCAACAATGCCACCCGGATCGGCGCCATGGGCACCCACGATCAGATCGTCAAAGCCATCGCCATTGATGTCTCCGGCACTGCTGACCGAAAAACCGCTCTGATCCGAGGCCGCTCCATAGATGCGAAATCCGTTGTTGTCACCAAGGGCGGCAAGGCTGAGTTGGGAAACAAATCCACTCGCCTTGCCGAAGATGACATGACTTGATCCGGATTGACTGCCAATGATCAGATCGTCAAAGCCATCGCCATTGACATCCCCGGCGTTGCTGACCGAAAAACCGCTCTGATCCGAAGTCGCCGCCCCATCGAGGCGAAATCCGTTGCTGCCATCGAGGAGGTTGAGTTGGGAAACAAATCCACTCGCCTTGCCAAACACGACATAACTTGCCCCGGATTCATTGCCACCACCCGGGTTGGCTTTGGAGGCGCCAATGATCAGATCGTCGAAGCCATCGCCATTGATGTCTCCGGCGCTGCTGACCGAACGACCGCTCAAATCATTGGCCGCTACCCCGCCGAGGCGAAACCCGTTGCCGTCGTTGATGGCAGACAGATTGAGTTGGGAAACAAAGCCACTCGCTTTGCCAAAGATGACATAACTTGCTCCGGAGGCAGAATCGGAACCCAGAGCACCAACGATCAGGTCGTCGAAGCCATCGCCATTGATGTCTCCGGCGTTGCTGACCGAAACACCGCTCCCATCACCAGCCGCCACCCCATCGAGACGAAATCCATTGCTGCCACCGAGGGTAGACAAATCGAGTTGGAAATCAAAGCCATTTGCTTTGCCAAAGATGATATAACTTGTTCCTGAATTTGTACCACCCGACCCGGAATCGGAACCAAGAGCACCCACGATCAGGTCGTCGAAGCCATCGCCATTGATGTCTCCGGCGTTGCTGACCGAATAACCGCTTCCGTCACCAGCTGCCACTCCATCGAGCCGAAACCCGTTGCTGCCATCCAGGGTGGAAAGTTGAACCACTGGTTGTCCCTGTGTGATTGCAATATCCGCATCGACCAGCAACCGGTTGCCATCCTTTTGATAAAGATCGTAGGTTTGACCTCCCTCCGTGGTATGGTTGGCGGTATGTGTCCAGCCTGTGGTCAGGCCAATCTGGTCGGAGGCATTGCCTTTCACATGCAAGGTTTGTCCGGTCCCGGTGATTTGGCTGATGCGGGCAGCGACATCGATGATCAGGCGATTGCCGGTCCCCAGCTCGATGGTTTCAATATCTTGAATCCGGTTGGCGCTACCGATTGCGCCAAGATTCAACGTCGAACCAGTTCCGTCCAGCCTCAAGGTGTCGCTGCCGCCGCCGCCATCGATTTTTCTGAATGTCGTATCGGAAATGGCTAAAATATCGTCACCCGCCCCTCCGATCAGCACATCCGCGCCACCTCCACCCGTCAGGGTATCGTTGCCCAGACCGCCACGCAGAATATCGGTTCCGGTCGTACCGGTGACGGTCTTGGGCGTAGTGGATACGCCTGCAAGGTTGCCACCAAAAACGACATAACTTGCCCCGGAATGCACGCCGCCGCCTGCGTCGGCTCGATAGGTCCCAATGATCAGGTCGTCAAACCCATCGCCATTGAGATCTCCGGCATCGCTGACGGCATAACAGCTCCCATAAAAAGAGATGGCTTCTCCGTCAAGTCGAAATCCGTTGCTGCCGTTGAGGGTGGACAGATCGAGTTGCGCGGCAAAATGGTTCGCTTTGCCGAAAATGACATAACTTGAACCAGACGTGCCGTATACATGTCTCATCCCGACAAGCAGATCGTCAAAGCCATCGCCATTGAGGTCTCCGGCACCGCTGACCGAAAAACCGCTATTGTCAATGACCGCTGCCCCATCAAGACGAAATCCGTTGCTGCCATCGAGGGTGGACAGATCGAGTTGCGAATCAAATACACCCGCTTTGCCGAAAACGACATAACTTGCACCGGATCGTGTGCCGCCACCCGGGTCTGCCCTATAGGCACCGATAATTATGTCGTCAAAGCCATCGCCGTTGATGTCTCCGGCACTGCTGACCGAACGACCGCTCCCGTCAGCATGAACTTCTCCATCAAGTCGGAACCCGTTGGTGCCATCGAGGGTGGACAGGTCGAATTGTGCGGCAAAGCCATTGATTTTTCCAAAAATAACGTAACTTTGTCCAGTGAAGCCTGGATAATAGTTCGAACCGGCCCAAGGGGCACCAAGGATCAGATCATCGAAGCCATCGCCATTGACGTCCCCGGCATCGCTGACCGAACGACCGCTCCAACCATCAGCCACCGCTCCATCAAGTCGAAATCCGTTACTGCCGTTGAGGGTGGACAGATCGAGTTGCGAATCAAATCCACCCGCATTGCCGAAAACCACATAACTTGAACCGGAAAGATTTTTGCCATTTGGGTCGGCAGCATAGGCGCCGATGATCAGATCGTTAAAGCCATCGCCATTGACATCTCCGGCGCTGCTGACCGAACGACCACTTCGATCTTCGGTCGATACCCCATCAAGGCGAAATCCATTGCTGCCGTCGAGGGTGGAAAGATTGATTTGCGCGGCGAAGTTCGCCGTGCCGAAGATGATATAACTTGACCCGGAGTTGGTGCGACCCGGATCGGCATAAGTAGCCCCCACGATCAGGTCGTCGAAGCCATCGCCGTTAACGTCCCCGGCACCGCTGACCGAATGACCGCTCCGATCGTTAACCTCGATCTGATTCACTCCATCGAGGCGAAATCCGTTGCTGCCGTCAATGGTGGAAAGATCAAGTTGCGAATCAAAGCCATTCGACTTGCCAAACACGACATAACTTGAGCCGGAATTGTAGCCGCCAAAATCTGCCAGCCTGGCGCCAACGATCAGATCGTCAAAACCATCGCCATTGACATCTCCGGCGCTGCTGACTGAATAACCGCTCAAATCCCGGGTCGCCGCCCCATCAAGGCGAAATCCATTGCTGCCGTTGAGGGTGGCGAGTTGCAGTGTGGCGGGTTGAATGGAAGAGACCAGCGTGACCTCAATATCCGCATCGACCAGCAACCGGTTGCCATCCTTCTGGTACAGATCGTAGGTTTGACCGCCCTCCGTGGCATGGTTGGCGGTGTGGGACCAGCCCGTGGTCAAAACCACCCGGTCGGAGGCGTCTCCTTTCACGGACAAGGTTTGTCCGGTTCCGGTGATCTGGCTGATGCGGGCGGCGGTATCGACCAACAGGAAATTGTGGGTTCCCAGATCGATGGTTTCGATCTCCTGGATTCGGTTGCTCATCCCGGTTGTGGCAAGATTCAATGTCACACCGGTCCCATCCAGCCTCAAGGTGTCGCTGCTTCCACCGCCATCGATTTTTTTGAAGGTCGCATCGTCGACGACCAAAATATCGTTGCCCGCGCCACCGATCAGCACGTCCGCGCCACCGTTGCCTGTCAGGGTGTCGTTGCCCAGACCTCCAATCAGAATATCGGTTCCGGTCGTACCGGTCGGAGTCAGGGCAATGGTGGCAGCACCCGTAAAATTTTTGCCGAAAACGACATAACCAGCTCCGGAATCCGTGCCGCCCGGGTCGGCTCCATGGGCGCCAATGATCAGATCATCAAACCCATCGCTATTGATGTCTCCGGCACTGCGGACTGAAATACCGCTCTGGTCCGAAGCTTCTGCCCCATCGAGGCGAAATCCGCTGTCGCTGTCAATCGTGGACAGGTCGATTTGCGTGGCAAATCCACTCGCTTTGCCAAATAGAACATGGCTTGATCCGGAATCCCCGCCATTCGGGTCGGCTCCATGGGCGCCAATGATCAGATCATCAAACCCATCGCCATTGACGTCTCCGGCACGGCTGACCGATCGACCGCTCCAATCCTGGGCCGCCACCCCATCAAGACGAAATCCATTGCTGCCGTCGAGGGTGGCAAGACTGAGTTGCGAAACAAAGCCGCTTGCCTTGCCGAACACGACATAAGTCGCCCCGGAATCCCCGCCACCCACGTCGGCCCAATGGGCGCCAATGATCAGATCGTCAAATCCGTCGCCATTGATGTCTCCGGCACTGCCGACCGATCGACCACTCCGATCCGAAGTCGCCGCTCCATCGAGACGAAATCCATTGCTGCCGTCGAGGGCGGCAAGACTGAGTTGGGAAACAAATCCACCTGCTTTGCCGAAGACAACATAACTTGAGCCGGAATCACTGGCCGACCCGGCCCCGTAGGCGCCGATGATCAGGTCGTCAAACCCATCGCCATTGACGTCTCCGGCACTGCCGACCGAAAAACCACTCCAATCATCAACCGCTACCCCATCGAGGCGAAATCCATTGTTGCCATCGAGGGTGGACAGATCCAGTTGCGAACCAAAGCTGCCCGCTTTGCCAAATACGATATAACTGGCCCCGGAATCATGGCCAGCCGGACCGGCTCCGTATGCCCCAATGATCAAATCGTCGAACCCATCGCCGTTGACGTCCCCGGCACTGCCGACCGAAAAACCGCTCCAATCATCAACCGCTACTCCATCGAGACGAAATCCGTTACTGCCGTTCAGCGTGGACAGATCGATGTGCGCATCGAAGCCACCCGCTTTGCCAAACACGACATGACTGGCTCCGGACGCATCGCCACCCGGATCGGCTCCGTATGCCCCAATGATCAGGTCGTCGAAGCCGTCGCCATTGAGATCACCCGCGTTGCTGACCGAAATACCGCTCCGATCCGAAGCTGCCGCCCCGTCGAGGCGAAATCCGTTACTGCCGTCAAGGGTGGACAGATCCAGTTGCGAATCAAATCCACCCGCTTTGCCAAACACGACATGACTGGCTCCGGACGCATCGCCATTCAGGTCGGTCCCGTATGCGCCGATAATCAGGTCGTCAAAACCGTCGCCATTGACATCTCCGGCATTGCTGACCGAACGACCGCTTCGATCACCTGCCTCTGCCCCATCGAGGCGAAATCCGTCGCTGCCGTCAAGGGTGGAGAGTTGAATGATGCGGCGTTGAATTGTCTGTTGTTCCCACGGGACAACAAGATCTGCATCGACCAGCAACCGATTGCCATTTTTTTCGTACAGATCGTAGGTTTGACCTTCCTCCGTGGTATGGTTGGTGGTGCGAGACCATGTGGACAGGCCAGTAATCCGGTCGGAGGCGTTTCCTTTGACCTGGAGGGTACGTCCGGTCCCGGTGATTTGGCTGATGCGGGCAGAGGTATCGATGTTCAGGATATTGCCCGTCCCCAGATCGATGGTTTCGATGTCCTGGATGCGGTTGCTGATCCCGGTTGCGCCAAGGTCCAGCGTCAAACCGGTCCCCTCCAGCCTCAGGGTATCGTTGCCGCCGCCGCCATCGATTTTATTGAATGTCGCATCGGCGACGACCAGAATATCGTCACCCGCCGCACCGATCAGCACATCCGCGCCACCTCTGCCTGTCAGGAGGTCGTCCCCCAACCCGCCACGCAAAAGATCGGCCCCGGTTGTTCCGGGGACGGTCTGGGGCGTGGTGGATATGCCCGAAAGATTGCTACCGAAGATGACATAACTTGCTCCGAACCCGCCTCCATCTCTACCATCCGGGTTGGCCCAATCAGCTCCGACAAGCAGATCGTCGAAGCCATCGCCATTGACATCTCCGGCACTGCCGACCGAACGACCGCTCCAATCATCGGTCGCTGCCCCGGCGAGTCGAAATCCATCATTACGGTCAAGAGTGGCAAGATCAAGTTGCGAAACGAATCCAATGGCTTTTCCGAAAATGACATAACTTGATCCGGAATCACTGCCACCCGACTCGGAACGAAAAGCGCCAACGATCAGATCATCAAAACCATCACCATTGAAGTCTCCGGCGCCACTGACCGAAAAACCGCTTTGATCGCCTGCCGCTCCATCGAGGCGAAATCCGTTGTTGCCGTCAAGGGTGGAAAGATCGAGTTGGGAAGCAAAGCCACTCGACTTGCCAAATACGATATAACTTGACCCGGACAAATTGCCATTCGAGCCGGCTCCAAAGGCTCCGATGATCAGATCGTCGAAGCCATCGCCATTGATGTCTCCAGCTTTACGGACCGAAATACCGTTTTGATCATCTGCTGCCGCTCCATCGAGGCGAAACCCGTTGCTGCCATCAAGGGTGGACAGATCGAGTTGCGAAACAAATCCATCCTTCTTGCCAAACACGACATAACCTGCTCCGGAATGACTCCCCCCCACGTTGGCATGATCGGCACCGATGATCAGATCGTCGAAGCCATCGCCATTGACGTCTCCGGCACTGCTGACCGAACGACCGCTGTGGTCGCCCGATGCCGCTCCATCGAGACGAAATCCGTTGCTGCCGTCGAGGGCGGCAAGATTGAGTTGTGAAACAAAGCCATCCGCTTTGCCGAAAACGACATAACTTTTCCCGGACTGACAGCCACATTCGTCGGCTTTATAAGCGCCAATGATCAGATCATCGAAGCCATCGCCATTGAGGTCTCCGGCACTGCTGACCGAACGACCGCTATAGCCCGAAGCCAGCGCCCCATCGAGACGAAATCCGTTGCCACCGTCAAGGGTGGCAAGATTGAGTTGCGAAACAAAACCGTCCGCTTTGCCAAAAATGACATAACTTGAACCGGAATCGGTTCCACCCAGGTCAGCCATACGAGCGCCAACGATCAGGTCATCAAAGCCATCGCCATTGACGTCCCCGGCACTGCTGACCGAAATACCACTTTGGTCACCGGATGTTGCCCCATCAAGGCGAAATCCGTTGCTGCCATTGAGGGTGAACAGATCCAGTTGCGAAACAAAGCCATCTGCCTTGCCGAAAACTATGTAACTTGATCCGGACCAATGACCATTCGGGTTGGCTCCTCGGGCGCCAACGATCAGATCGTCAAAACCATCGCCGTTGACATCTCCGGCGCCACTGACCGAGTAACCGCTCCAATCATAGGCCGACACTCCATCAAGGCGAAATCCGTTGCTGCCATCGAGGGTGGAGAGTTGCAGGGTGGAGGTGTGAAGGGAGGATACCCATGTGATCTTGATATCCGCATCGATCAGCAATTGGTTGCCGTCCTTTTGATAAAGATCGTAGGTTCGGCCTTCATCCGCGTCCGTGGTACGGTCGGTGTGGGACCAGACGGTGGTCAGGATCACCCGGTCGGAGGCGTTTCCTTTGACCTGGAGGGTGCGCCCAGTTCCGGTGATTTGGCTGATGCGTGCGGCGGAATCGATCAAGAGAAGATTGTCGGTTTCCAGATCGATGGTTTCGATGTCCTGGATGCGATGGCTCATTCCGGTTGCGCCAAGATCCAGGATCAGGCCGGTGCCACTCAGCTTCAAGGTATCGTTGCCGCCGCCACCATCGATTTTCTGGAATATGGTCTCGGAGATGATCAGGGTGTCGTGGCCTGCCCCCCCGATCAATACATCCGCGCCACCGCCACCCGTCAGGATGTCGTTCCCCAAACCTCCACGAAAAAGATCGGCTCTGGTCGTACCGGTCGGAGTCAGGGCGATGGTGGCAACATCCGTAAAATTTTTGCCGAAAACGACATAACCCGCTCCGGAACTCGTGCCATTCGGGTCGGCCCCAGGGGCGCCGATGATCAGGTCATCGAAGCCATCGCCATTGACATCTCCGGCATTGCTGACCGAATGACCGCTCCAATCATAATCCATGACTCCATCGAGTCGAAGTCCGCTGTTGCGATTGAGGGTGACCAAATCGAATTGCGCGGCAAATCCACTCGCTTTGCCGAAGACAATATAACTTGATCCGGAATACCCGCCGCCCAGATCGGATCCAGGGGCGCCGATGATCAGATCGTCAAGACCATCACCATTGATGTCTCCGGCGCCGCCGACCGAAACGCCGCTCTGGTCCAGAACCATCGCCCCATCGATGCGAAATCCGTTGTTGCCATCGAGGGTGGACAGATCGAATTGTGTGGCAAATCCATTCGCTTTGCCAAACAGAACATAGCTTGCTCCGGAATCCTCGCCTTTCGGGTCGGATTCCGGAGCGCCGATCATCAGATCGTCAAACCCATCGCCATTGACGTCTCCGGCACTGCGGACCGAAACACTGCCCGATACCCCCTCGATGCGAAAGCCGTTGCTGCCGTCGAGGGTGGACAGATTGAATTGCGTGGCAAATCCACTTGCTTTGCCAAACACGACATAATTTGCACCGATGATCAGATCGTCAAACCCATCGCCATTGACGTCTCCGGCGCTGCGGACCGAAACACTGCCCGATACCCCCTCGATGCGAAAACCGTTGCTGCCGTCGAGGGTGGACAGATCCAGTTGCGACACAAATCCACTTGCCTTGCCAAACACGACATGATTTGCACCGATGATCAGATCGTCAAAACCATCGCCATTGAGGTCTCCGGCACTGCTGGCCGAAACACTGCCCGATACTCCCTCGATGCGAAAACCGTTGCTGCCGTCAAGGGTGGACAGATCCAGTTGCGACACAAATCCACTTGCCTTGCCAAACACGACATAATTTGCACCGATGATCAGATCGTCAAAACCATCCCCATTGGCATCTCCGGCACTGCTGACCGAAACACTGCTCCGATCATCCGCCGCCACCCCATTGAGGCTGAGGCGAAATCCATTGCTGCCATCGAGGGTGGATAGATCGAGTTGTGCGTTAAAGCCGCCCGCCCTGCCAAAGACAACATAACTTGATCCGGAATCATTGCCATTCAGGTCGGTCCCATAGGCGCCGATGATCAAATCGTCAAAACCATCGCCATTGACATCTCCGGCATTGCTGACCGAAACACCGCTATAGTCCAAGGCCGCCACCCCATTGAGGCGAAACCCGTCGTTGCCGTCAAGGGTGGAGAGTTTCGTGGTGAAGTCGTGAATCGTCGGTTGTTCCACCGTCACGGCAATGTCTGCATCGACCAGTAACAGGTTGCCATTTTTTTGATAAAGATCGAAGGATTGATCTTCCACCGTGGCATGGCTGGCTGTGTGGGACCAGCCTGTGGTCAGGATCACCTGGTCGGAGGCGTCTCCTTTGACCTGGAGGGTGCGTCCGGTCCCGGTGATTTGGCTGATGCGGGCAGCGGTATCGATGTTCAGGGTATTGTGGGTTCCCAGCTCGATGGTTTCGATGTCCTGGATGCGGTTGCCGATTCCGGTTGCGCCAAGGTCCAGCGTCAAACCGGTCCCATCCAGCCTCAGGGTATCGTTGCCGCCACCGCCATCGATTTTTTTGAATGTGACATCGGAGACGACCAGAATATCGTTACCCGCCCCCCCGATCAGCACATCCGCGCCACCTCCGCCCGTCAGGGTATCGTCTCCCAAACCGCCACGCAAAAGATTGGCTTCGATCGTTCCGACAATCACTGTTGGCGTGGAGGCGTGTCCTGTCAGGTTGCTGCCGAAAACGACATGACTGGCCCCGGAGTGACCGCCAGAGGGGTTGGCCCCATGGGCGCCGATGATCAGGTCGTCGAAGCCATCGCCATTGATGTCTCCGGCGCTGCTGACCGAACGACCGCTATAACCAAAGTTCTCTGTCCCATCGAGGCGGAAGCCCTTGCCGTTATCGAGGGCGGCAAGATTGAGGTGCGCGATAAACCCATCCGCCTTGCCGAAAAAGACATAACTTATTCCAGACTTGGTGAGTCCATCATGGTCGGCCTCATCGGCGCCAACGATCAAATCATCAAACCCATCGCCATTGAAGTCTCCGGCACTGCTGACCGAAATACCGCTCTGGTCAAAGGCTTCCGCTCCATCAAGACGAAACCCGTTGTTGCCGTCAAGGGTGGACAGATCGAGTTGCGAATCAAATCCACCCGCTTTGCCGAAGATGACATAATTTGATCCAGAACTGCTCCCACCCAGGTCGGCCCGAGGAGCGCCAACAATCAGATCGTCAAACCCATCGCCATTGACATCGCCGGCGCCACTGACCGAAAAACCGCTCTGGTCGCCGTCCGTCCCAGCGAGACGAAATCCGTTGTTACCGTCGAGGGTGGCAAGATTGAGTTGCGAAACAAATCCACCCGCTTTGCCAAACACGACATAACTTGAATCTGCCGCGTGGGCGCCAATGATCCAATCATCGAAGCCATCGCCGTTGAGATCCCCGGCGCTTTTGACCGAAAAACCGCTTCTGTCATCGGTTGTTCCATCGAGGCGAAACCCGTTGTCGCCGTCAAGGGTGGACAGATCGAGTTGTGCAACGAATCCGCCTGCCTTGCCGAAGATGATATAACTTGATCCGGAATGATTCCCACCCCGGTCGGATCCAGAGGCGCCGATGATCAGGTCGTCAAAGCCATCGCCATTGACATCCCCGGCACTGCTGGCCGGAATGCCGCTCCAATCATGAGCCGCCGCCCCATCGAGACGAAATCCGTTGCTGCCGTCGAGGGTGGACAGATCAAGTTGCGAAGCAAATCCACCCGCCTTGCCGAAAATGACATAACCTGCTCCGGAATTGTTTCCACCCACGTCGGCATAAAGGGCGCCGATGATCAGGTCATCGAAGCCATCGCCATTGATGTCTCCGGCACTGCCGACCGAACGACCGTTTTGGTCCCCGGTTGCCACCCCATCGAGGCGAAACCCGTTGCTGCCATCGAGGGTGGACAGATCAAGTTGCGAAGCAAATCCACCCGCTTTGCCAAACACGACATAACTCGCTCCGGACTCACTGCCATTCGGGTCGGCTTTATAGGCGCCAATGATCAGATCGTCAAAGCCATCGCCATTGACATCTCCGGCGTTGCTGACCGAAAAACCACTATAATCACCGGCTGCCACCCCATCGATGCGAAATCCGTTGCTGCCATCGAGGGTGGACAGTTGAATGACGGATCGGGGAAGGATGGTGATGGCATTGGAGGCCAGGGTTTCATTTGTGCCATGGCCATCGGTATAGGAAACCATGAGGCGGATCGATCTGGCGACATCGGAATCTTTTGAACTGTAGATGGCCTCGGTGGCCCCGACGATGGCGCTCCAGGTCGTTCCCTCATCGCCGGAACGTTGCCACTGCCAGGACAGGGTTCCCAGACCATCTTCATCAGCAATGGTACCGGTGTCGGTGATCAGAAGACCACCTGCCACGCTGTTTCCAGAAATGACCACCGTTCCCGTGGGGGAATCGTTGATATTGGCGACAGGGTTGGTAACCGCGCTTGCGACCTGTTCCGCAACCCCATGACCATCGGTATACCGGGCAACCACGGTGAGGGTCTGGCCGACATGCCTTTCCGTCAGAAGCAAGGTGTCGCCCGTGGCTCCGGGGAGTTCGATGCCGTTCGCCCGCCATTGATAGCCGACCGTTCCCAATCCCCCCGCGTCCGCCAGGGTATGGGTGACGGTCAATGTGTGTCCCTGCATCACCGTTCCATGAATGGTGATGGACCCTGTCGGGGGGCCATTGACATAAAACGGCGTGGTTGTCGATGGAGCAGACGGTTCCGTGATGTCGGACGACGTGGTCGTGGATGGCGTGAACAGATCCGTGATGTCGAACGACGTGGTCGTGGATGGAATGAACAGTTCCGTGATATCGAACGACGTGGTTGTGGGTGGAATGAACGTTTCTGGAGCCTGTGGTGTACCGTCGGCAAGCGGGGTCGGGAGTTCCGGTTCGGGGGCGCCGTTGGAAGGCGCAACCATGAATTCTGGTTCAGGGGCACCGTCGGAAAGCAGTGCCAGGAGTTCCACTTCGGGAGCGTCGTCGGCAGGCAGTGCCAGGAATTCCGGTTCAGTGGCGTCGTCGGCAGGCGGGGCCGGCAGTTCTGGTTCCGCAATGTCCTGTGTGTTTTCTGTTTCGGAGGATTCAATTCTGTCGGGAAGGGGTGTTTCAACCGGAAGGGGGTCCGTGGTGGTGACTTCGGGTTCCGTCATTCTGTTGGATGGTGTTCCTGGTGGCGTGACCAACAGACCGACGACGTTTCCCACCGCTTTCAGGGCCACTTCGGTCCCTTGCAACGTACCACCCGAATCGATGAGATCAGCCAGGGACAGGGACAACGAGCCGATGGCGCTTCCCACGGACCCCAGGTCCACATCGGCCCCTTGCAACGCATCACCCGAACCAATAAGCTCGGCCAGGGACAAGGCACCCATCTCCACGGCGGGTCCCGTGTTCACGACCTCATTCACCCTTTGGGGCGCGGTTGTGGGTGTTGCCTCATTGGCGTTGGCCCCCTGGATGGCGTCCGTCGTCGGTGTTTCACGGTCCGTGGTGTTTTCGTCCTCGGTATCATCGACGCCCTCGACATCCTGTGGCGTCTTTTCTTCCTGTTTCTCCTGTCGTTCTCCCGGTCCGCCTTCGGTCTTGTTTTCCTGTTGGCCTTGTTGCTGTCCCCCTGCTGGCGCTTCCGGTTTTCCTTCCGATTTTTGTTCCTGGTTGCCGCGATCCTCGCTTTTTTGTTCCTCCTTCGCCTTTTGAATATCCAACTGGCCTTCCAACCGGGAGATGAAATTGGCTGGCGCCTTGAACACCGGTTCCGGCGCGCCTGCGCCAAAAATCACCTGGGTGGCAGTACCCGGTTCGATCAGGGTGACCGTTCCCTGTCCCTTGGCGTCGGCAATATCCAGAATACCGGAAGTGTGGACCACCGTTGTCGAACCATCTTCCATGACCTCGCCGGATAACTGGCTGCCACGAATGCCGATGACTGCCGTCGGTGTTTTGATCGTCGAGTGACGGCCTGCGTTCAATCCGGAGATGGCGCCGCTTTCAAAGCTGAAAATGCCTCTGGTGACGGTCGCCTCGAACCCGCCCAGTCTGGCCTCGGGGTCGTAAATGAATTTGTCCAGGATTGCCTGGGCCCCTTCGCCCAGTTGGAACGTGGTACCATCCGCAAAAGTCAGTTTGATCAATCCCCCTTTTTGCGTCTGAAGGACATCCCCTTTGTAAATGGGGTCCCCTTCCTTGAGTGCCCGTTCTTCGCCATCGATTCCTCTGGCCATCACCGAGCCAAGTATTTCTCCAACCTTGCCGATAGGGGGCAATGGTGTTGTGGCGGTTGCCGTGGCGAGCGTCGTGGGACCGGCGACCAGAGGTGCTCCTTGGGTGGGATCAACCGTCAAAAGGGCGTTGACCGTTTCCGGAAGGAGCAGGGCGCCATTGGGCGCCGTGAGGATTGGCGGGACTGCGGCTTCGAAATAACCTTCGACCGTGACCGCAGTCCCGTCGGGAGCGGTGATGACAAGATCGCCACCCGCGCGCAGGTAGCGTCCTTCGAGGAGTATGGTTGCGTCCGGAAGGGTTATTTCCGTTTCCAGGCCGACAACATCAAGATCATTGCCAAAGTGGGTTTTCGACTGTGAAGGGTCTGGTGCATCAATCAGTGCAGTCGTGGTACTCATTCCGGATTCCTTGGAAGAAAAAGGAAGGATTCCTGGTATATGGGCGCGGGAAAGCAAACAACGGCAGGAACGGAGGGGTTGTCAGCTAAATGACTGTAATAAATAACTTTTTCGTGGGGGGGGGGGGGGTAAATAAAACCGTTTATCGCTGACGCACGACCACGGCAACGCGCCAAGTCAACCCAATCACCCGTCAATATCAGCCACTGCCCATTCTCATCACGGCGCGATGAAAGTGCCATCTTGTGTCCCTCCCCCGAGAACGCGGAAAGCCCCGATCCACGGACAATGTACCGTTTTTGACGGTAATTTCAAGGAATCCAGGTTCGTGAACAAAAGGCCATGTCGATTATATTGATCATAGGTTCGCATCGTAACCACATCATCCGCAAGAATCAAGCAAATTTGTCGGACTTGACTGAAACATTCTTCGTGCGATTGGCATGAAATTTTCCCGACAACCGGTCAATTCCGGGTATCCTTCCATGGAGGGAAATGATAAACTGGCATGGTGATTTACGGAAATTGACCGATACCCGCCGGAGACAAAGGCCATGCCTCGAACTTTGACCAAGGACGACATTCTTAAGTTGTTTCAGGAGACCGACCGGAGATTCAAGGAAACCGAGCAGCGATTCAAGGAGACTGATCTGAAATTCAAGGAGACTGATCTGAAATTCCAGGAGACTGCCCGGGAAATCAAGGAACTCGCTCTGGAATTCAAGGAGACCGAGCGTGTCGTCAAGGAGGTTTCGCGGCAGATTGGTCAGTTGGGGAGTCGCTGGGGTGAGTTTCTCGAAGGGTTGATCGCCCCTGCCTGCATCGACCTGTTCACGAAGCGTGGCATCCCGGTGGACGAGGTCTATCCCCGGGGCCGAAAGAAACGCGGCGACAAACACATGGAAATCGATTTGTTGGTGGCCAACACGGTTGCGGCGGTTCTGGTCGAGGTCAAGAGCAACCTCAAGGTCGAAGATGTCCGCAATCATATGGAACGTTTGAGTCAATTCAAAAGTTTTTTTCCCCGCTACGCCGATTGCACGGTGTATGGCGCGGTGGCGGGCATCGTCATTGACGCCGAGGCGGACCAGTTTGCCATGAACAGGGGATTGTTCGTGATTGCCCAGTCGGGAGATACGGTCCACATCGCCAATGACGAACACTTCGTCCCCAAAACCTGGTAAACAAAAACTGACTTGCAAAATACAACTTTTAATAAATTATTTTTTTCGGGACATCAAGAAGACGGTCCATGGTTTCCAGAAGGTGTTTTTTCCGTACCGGTTTGGTCAAATAGAAGTTGAATCCGGTGGTTTTTATTTTTTCCGCCTCCTCGGTCATGGCGTGGGCGGTCAGGGCGATGATGGGGGTCGGCGGACGTTTGGTTTCACGTTCCCAGGAACGGATTCGATGAAAGGTTTCGTAACCATCCAGTACCGGCATTCGAATATCCATCAGGACCAGATCGTAGTTTCCCTCCTTGAAACGGGTGAACCCTTCCGCACCATCATTGGCGGTATCGATCTGGTAGCGGGATGCGGCGAGAAAAGCGTGAACGACGAGCTGGTTTTCCACCGAATCCTCGACCAGAAGGACCTTGGCTGGCCGGTGGGAACCGGTGTTTGGACCTCCTTCGCCGTCGTTTTTCGCTGTTAAAGGAGATGGGACAGGGAGTTTTTCCCTGGATCGGGGAATGGAAAAGTAAAAGGTGCTGCCCCGTCCTTCGACGCTTTCCGCCCAGATCCGGCCCCCCATTGCCGCGACGAGGCGCTGGCAGATGGCCAGTCCCAGACCCGATCCTCCATGGCGCCGGGTGCTTGATGAATCGACCTGAAAGAACGGATCGAAAATTTTTTCCAGATTCTTTTCTTCGATGCCGATTCCCGTGTCGGAAACGGCGAACAGGAGTCCATCGGGCGGATGCGGCGATACCTTGATCCTGATTTCACCTTTCTGGCTGAACTTGACCGCGTTGCCGATCAGGTTGAGCAATACCTGACGAATCCGTCTGGGCTCTCCTTGAGGTCGTTCTGGGGTGCCTGGAGCCGTTTCGGCGGTGAGAATGAGATTCTTGGCGCGGGCGGCAAAGGAATGAACTTCGACCGCTTCATCGAGAATCCGCCCGAGATTGAAGGGATGTACTTCCATGGGCATCCGGTTGGCCTCGAGCTGTGAAAGATCGAGAATGTCCTCGATCAAGGTCAGGAGGGTCTTGGCTGCCCGGGTCTGGATGTCCAGAAAGCGTTGTTGCGCTTCGTCCAGGCCGGTTTCGCGCAATACATCCCCCATCCCGAGAATGGCATTCATCGGGGTCCGGATTTCGTGGCTCATGACCGCCAGGAATTCACTTTTGACCCGGAGTGCCGCTTCGGCCCGTTGTAACGCCGATTGCCGTTCTTCTTCCAACTGCCTGCGTTCGGTGATGTCGTAACCGATGGCCAGGAGTCCCGTCACATGTCCTTTTCCATCCTTCAGGGTCTTGTCATACCATTCGATGTATCGCAAACGCCCATCCCTGGTGCGGATCTGATTGATGTTTCCTTTGGTCTGAATGTCGGCCACGGCTTGTTGGAACAGTTCCCGGATCGACGAAACCTCCGCGTTGGGGAGAAAGAGATCGAACCAGTCTTTTCCGCGAACCTCCTCCAGGGTATATCCCGCAAGTTCTTCCATGTAGGGATTGATGCGCAGAATCCGTCCCTTGGTATCCAGTACCAGGATGATTGTCTGGGCGGTTTGGATCAGGCTGTCGGCAAAGTCTCTTTCTTTGCGCAGAATCGATTCAGCCTGCTTTTGTTCGCTCACATCCAGAAAGGTGGCAAGAAAATGATCTCCGAAGGTGACTCCGCCGATGAGGATCGTTTTCACCTGGCCATTCTTGCACCGGACTTCGTATTCACGGGAGGGAATGTCGGCGCCGGTGGCGATGGCGTCGTGGACATCCTTGTCCCAGGTTGCCATCACCCATTGCCGATAGGTGTCGTCCGGATAGGCCAAGGTCCACCATTCGGCAAGGGTGGGAATGTCAGCCATCGTATAGCCAAAAAGGTGGGTGAAGCGGTGGTTGATATGCCGTAAAGCACCCTTTTGGTCGGCAAAACACAGGGCGATCGACACCTCATGGAAAAGCCTGAGAAATTTTTGTTCGCTCGCCCGAAGTTCTGCCTGGGCCCGATTGCGTTCCGTGATGTCCCGGCCAATGGAGATCAGGAGTCTTTTTCCCGAAAAATGGATGGCCGCCGCCGAATATTCAAAGGAAATAAACGTCCCATCCTTGCACCTGAGTGCCATTTCGACAGTGACCATGCTACTGCGGTCGATCTCCGCGATCGCCCTGGCCGCCTTGGCCTGATCCTCTGGATTGAAATAGCCGTGCGGTGCATTGATCGAGGCGATTTCCGCGTCAGTGTAACCACTGACCTCCCGGAATCTCCGGTTCCAGCGCAAAGCCTGTCCGGTGACGGGGTCGAAAAGAAAAAAGGTGTCGTTCAAGGCGTCGATGCTGCTCTGGATCAGTTCCTTTTCCGCGCGTGCCGTCTCTTCCGTCCGTTTCCGGTCATCGATATCGGTGAGCGTGATGATCGCTCCGGTAGTTTTTCCTTCCTCATTCTGTTGTTTGGAAATTTGGGCCAAAATCCAGATGATTGTCCCATCGGAACGCTCGATTCGATATTCCCGCGGTCCATCTTCCTGGAAGGCATTAAATCCATGTTTGATGAACGGTTGACGGTCGGTTTCATGGAATCGCTGATACCACATGGATCCTTCCGCCTCGGTCGCTGTTCTCCCGGTCAATGCGCACCATTTGTCGTTGACGAAGCGGCAGCGCCCGAGGGAATCGGTAACGATGACTCCGACCGGCGACTGATGCGCCAGGGTATGGAATTTTTTTTCACTTGCCCGTAATACGGCCTGATCTTTTTCTCGTTCCTGCCACCGTTGGCGTTGTCTGCGGTAAAAGACCGTGATTCCGACCGATCCCACAATCCAGAAAAGGGCATGGGAGACGAGAATGTTGGTGACCGAACTGTGTTCCAATTCCAAGAATGGGGCCATGGGGACCGAAACCCCGATGCCACCGCGAATATCGCCTGCCGAGTAGCCCTGGTGACCATGGCATTTGAGACAGTTTTCCTGGACGATCATCGGTTTCATCAAGCGCAGATGCGCCGTCCCGTCGTGCATGGCGTAGGACATGATTTCCTGAGTCCCCTCCCTGGCGAAGGTTTCCAGGGCGGTCTTTTCCCAGGAATCGGGAGCGTTGGCGGGATTGAGCGGTTTGAGACTCGTGATCCGTCCGCGAATGCCATAATACTCCGAAAACTCCTCCATCATTTGCCGCAGCATGTAGGCGGGATTCATGAGGGTCAGGGGTGTTCCCGAAGGGGTCGTGATGTCGCGTTCGGGAAGATGGCTCAAATAGGGGTTGGGCGGGGTTCGCTCATCGGTCGGGACATAGACCCCGCCATGGGAGGTGGCCCACAACCGGAAGGCAAGATCTTTGCTGAAATGGATCCGGGCGGTGTGGCTGGCAAGAATTTCAGTCTGCCGGTGTTCATTGTAGGTGCTCCAAAGGGCTGAACCGAAGACAACCAGGGTCCACAGGAGAAACGTCACCGACCAGGTCCAGGCAGGTTCCGGAATGTTTTTGAGTCGTCGCTTCATGGTTCTCCTTCGTTCAATGTTTTGCGCGATTCGAGGAATCAGGCAAGATCATCGGAAGTTTCGATGGAGATTGTGATACCGATCTCTACCGGCATGACGAATGCCCGGCGGCCATGGGTTACTGCCGGATCATGTTTGCGGACGTCTAAAAAAACAATGATGAATAGTGTAGATAATGCAGCAGAATACACAGGAAGGCCAGAGGAAAGATCAGGAGTGAAGGTTTTTTCCTTCGATATTGATGAGGATGGAGGTATGGCCGATACGCATGATGGCGCAGTCGGTCAAGGGGATGGAATCGTTGAGGCTTTCGGTAGCGTATTGAAATCCGCAGCCAAATTCCCCTTCCATTTTTTCGATCCGCCAGCCATAAAGTCGGCTGTAACGGATGACCAGGTGTTCATGGAACAGTTCGTCGTCGCTGATGTGAATGTATTCCCTGCGGCGGTCGTCGATGACGGGGCCGTTGCCGAAGACGATGATGTGTTTTCCTTTGGCGGGGATGATGGTTTGCTTGGGAAGGCAGTCCGTGCGGACGATGATTTCGAGTTGTTCGTAGGCGCCGAGAAAAATGGCGACATGATGGAGGGTCGCATGCCAGAGGTGGCGCGTGGTGGTGACCAGATGCCGGGCGATGTCGCCGGGATGGGGGATGGTTCGGTCGTCGAGATGGACGAGCGGATTGACGCGAACGACCGCCTGGACGATGCCGTTCAGACAGGAAAGGAGCTTGCCCTCGGCGGGGGCGTGTACGAGGGGCGGGCAGCTGCCGGAGGTATGGGAAATCGAGAAGAAGGCGGCCAGACGGGCCTTGAAATCCCAATGGTGGAACAGGTGCGGACCGAGAATGGCGGCCAGATGGGTGGCGGCGAACATTCGGGTGAGGACATGGACAAGACCGATCCAGGATCGAAAGACCCTGAGATGGAGAAACCTGGGAGTCAGCGTGGAAAACATGTCTTGATCCGTGTTCATGGATGCCCTGCATACTGGATCGGCGGAAGGTGGCCAGGGCATGAATGGTATTCACCACATTCAACGAAGATTATATGCCTGCCCGCGGCGGCTTGTCATCCTCTGATTCATCATTCACGATGTTTTTCCTCCTTGCCTTGAATCAGGAGATGTGAGTTGTGCAAACATGGTTGTAAAAAATGAAGAATTCTTCCAATCATGCCCATCGGGCGATGGGAGGGGAACGGGTCGGAGCACGGGTGATTCCCCTGGGGCGTCCCGATATGACCCGGAGGGATCGGGATGCCGTGGAATGGCGGATGAAATGCGCTCCGTTTGGCGATGCGGCGTTGGTGGAACGATGGGAGCGGATGTGGTCGTCGTCATGGGGACGGGAGGCGGTTCTTTTCGACGATCCTTTGGATGTGGCGATGGCGCTCAAGCAGGTTTTTCGCTGGGGGGATGGTGCCAGAATCGCGGCTGGGGGGGGGATGCATCCAGCGTTTCGCGAGGGGTTCGCCGCAGCCTGGCTGCGGGTGGTCCATCATGATCTGCAACCGGACCAACCGCATCGGTTTGCCGGTGGGGGTGATTTTGTCGCTGCGTGGGTGGAGCATTTCCAGGGATTGCCGGTGTCGATTTCCGGGGGACCGGGGATGGTGGTGGAGGATGTGACCTCGACGCCGTTGCCATTGCCGGGGGTGGGTGAGAAAATGATACAAGTAATGGTTCTGGATGGCAATGCCATGCTCCAGGGGGGCAATGCGGCGCTCTTGTTGTGCCGGGACCCGGCTCTGGCCGTTCAGTTTCGTGCATTGCGCCATCCGCCATCGGGATTGGTGGTGGCGCTGGGGATGTCGCAACTGTCGCAGTGGGAACTGTTTCTCGGGCGACGTACCCAATTGGCCGAGCGGTATCTGAGGTTGCGTTCGGGGGGATGGTTTACCGTGCCTGGGCGTGCGGTGGAAAAACGGTGGTGGCATCGGTTTCATTTGACCTTCGCGGAGGAGGGACGGCGCGATGGGTTGCGCGATTTTCTGGGAAGGGGGGGCATCATGACCGATTCGGCATGGCCATTTTCGTTTCCGGAGGTTGCGAACATGGCCTGCCGCAAGGATTATGAGTGCCGGACGCTGGCCTTGCCGCTCTATGCCAGCCTGACCGATGGCGAACAAAAAAGAATCATCAATCGTGTTCACCGTTGGGTGGAGCGTGGCGGACCCCGGTCGTTGTCCGCATGACAGGATTGTGTGTGGTCTGGGGTGCGGGTAGTGCATCGAGCCATCGTTGCAGGTAGTCGTTCATCCACTGGCCGTCTCGGGCTTCGAGGGAATGGTCGGAGCCTGAAAAAACGGTGATCGCCCGGGATCCAAGGGCCTGGATTCGGGTCAGATCCTGGCTGTCGGGGGCGACGATGGGATCCAGGGGCAGAGGACCTTCCGCCTTGCGGACGATGGAGAGATAGTGGGCTTTGGGGTGTTCGGAATGATTGAGCCGGAACAGCAGGTTTCCCTGTTCTTCCGGCGCCAGGTCGGCATACAGTCCCGCCGACCGGTTCAGCGTCCCCAGTCCGAGAAACGGGGTCATCAGGGTCATGGGTGTCCGGGTCAGGAATCGGGCCAGTTTTGCCGTATCGGTGCCACGATGGGGGGCGGCGATGGTGATCAAGCCGGCGACTCCCAGGTCGGGGCGGCGGACCATCATGAGCCTCAGGGCGACACCTCCCGCCGAGTGGCCCGCCGCGAACAGGACCGTTTCGGGATGTCGTTGCCGGAGCGCCGCCATCACCCGCGCGAGAATCTCCGCTTGAATTTCGAGCGGCGCTTCCGACGGTATGTCCGCCAGATGGTACCGTCTGGAAAATGCCTCTGGAGGTGATTTCAGTTGAAACCGGCCATCGGCGCCCACGGGAATCACCGCTCCGTGGCGCCATCCTCCCTGTTCCAGGATGCCGCTGATACCGCTTTTGTTCCAGGCATCGGGATCGCTGACGTACCCGTGAACCAGCAGCAGTAGCGCTGAAGGTTTTTCAATGGCCGTTCCCCGTGGTGGCGCGGCGATGACGAAAAGGGGCAGAAGGCAAAAAAAGAAGAGACGTCGGTACATGGGAGGGGCAATCCTGGTCCGGATCGCGAAACGACAAATCGTAAGGTGGCGGACAAGTGCGATCAATTCAGTTTCATGAGGACGCCCAGGGCACTGAATCCGGCGATCATGAGTCCACCGAGACGGATGATGATGCGGTATTCCATCTCGCGCATTTCGGACCGTAACGCAGCGATGTCGGTCTTGCTGGCCAGATCCTGCAATGGCGCATCCTGAGCCTTCTTGAATGCGTTGACCATCCCCTTGGATTGCTCCTTGGTGAAACCGGATGATTCGAGGGATTCCACAAGATCCAGCGTATCAAAAGTGGCAACCGTCATGACAAGGCTCCCTCGGCTACAATGGATGACGCCAACAGCATACCACACTGTCTGGACGAAAAGGGAAAAATTTCGTCGCCGTCATTCAGATCGAAGCATGCCCAGCATGCTCATCAAGAAACTGCTGAAGATGGTTTGCACACCCAGGGCGATCATGGTGACGGCGGGGATGACGATGCGCAGTGCCGCGGTCGGTTCCAGATTGCCAAAGGAGACGTCGGCCCAGTTGTGGACCCCGAAAAGCAGCAGCGCCAGACCGGCCACGACCGTGGCGAAGCCGGCCATCAATCCGGTTTCCAGTCTGATGAAGCGAAAGAGCGGAGTCAGGAGTGGATCGTCGGGATGGATCCCCTTCCGGCTGACGAAAACGCGCCCCAAAGCCCAGAAGGAGATGCACTGAAAACCGATGATGCACATCAGACCACTGACCAGAAGCGTGTTGACATCCAGTCCGATGTCCCCGATCCACAGGGTGCCGGGCAGAATCAGAAAAAAACCGACCAAACCAAGAAGGAACAGAAACAGGCCCGGAACGAGGAACACCCAATTGGGGGAGAGAATCATCATGAAGCGCAGATGCCGCCATCCATCGCGCCATGTTTTCAGATGGGGCGGGCGACCACGCTGATCGGGATGCAGGGTGATGGGGGTTTGTTCGATGCGCAATCGGGCCAGGGTCGCCTTGATCACCATTTCGCTGGCGAACTCCATGCCCGGGGTGGTCAAGCCGAGGGACTGGATCCGTTCTTTGGAAAAGCCGCGCATGCCACAGTGGAAGTCCTGTACCGGACATCCGAAGAAGAGCCGACCGATCCAACTGAGCACCGGATTTCCCAGCCATCGGTGCAGTGGCGGCATGGCGCCGGGCAAAATGGTTCCGCCCCCTTTGGGCAGGCGGCAGCCCATCACCAGCTCCGTCCCCTGGCGTAATTTTTCCACGAAGGGATCGATCACCGACCAGTCATAGCTGTCATCGGCGTCGGCCATGATGATGTAGCGTCCTCTGGCGTGTTCGATGCCGGCCATCAGGGCGCTGCCATATCCCCGAATCGGGACATCGATGACCCGGGCGCCGGCGGCAATGGCTATTTTCTGCGAACCGTCACTGCTGCCGTTATCGGCAATGAGCACTTCTCCATGGATATTGAGTCGCTCAAGAGCGGCGACCCCTTTGCGCACGCAGACCTCAATGGAGTTGGCCTCGTTCAGACAAGGCATCAGCAGCGTCAGTTCCATCGGGTCGCTGTTCATCGCATTCTCAAAGGTAGACGGCGTTTCGCCATTTGGAATAACATGATTCAAAGTGCCAGGAGTGGCATTCCGGGAGCAACCGACACTTCCAATATTTTCTATCATGGCGCATCGAAGGATGGCAAGTTCATCGCGCACGGCGGTGAAGGCGAACCGTCCGGTTGGTAGCGGCGCGAGGTGGGTTCCTTGTTGCATCGGCGCGTGTGCCATGTGCCACGAAAGGGTGGGTGCAAACCACGATGAGCAATCATTTGTTCGATCTTTCCGATGAATATGACCAAATGCTCAACAAGGGTTTGCGTCTGTCGGGCGAGGGAAGGCGTTTTTTTTTGGAGGGGAGAGTCGATTTTCTCCTGAAACGTCTGCCATCCGGGCGTCCCTGGCGGCGGATATTGGATTATGGTTGCGGCTTGGGCGAAACCAGCGCCTGTCTGGCGCGCCGGTTTCCCGAGGCGGAGGTGGTCGGAGTGGATACTTCGCCCGCGGCGCTGAAGAGCGCCCGCCGCCAGTATGGCAGCGATCGTGTTACGTTCAGCATGCTGGAAGAACTGGATCGATCCGAACGGTTCGATCTGTGTTATTGCAATGGCGTGTTTCACCATATCCCGGTCAACATGCGTCCCCGGGCCGTCGAACTGGTCCACCGTGTTTTGTGTCCGGGTGGGACCTTTGCATTTTTTGAAAACAATCCGTGGAATCCCGGAACGCGCCTGGTCATGCGGTTGGTACCGTTCGACCGGGACGCCATTATGATTTCGCCGGCTCGGGCGGTCCGGATGTTGCGTTCCGGCGGTTTTTCCGTCAATGACACGCCGGATTATCTGTTCATCTTTCCCAAAGTGCTTGCGGCGTTGCGTCCACTGGAGCCAAAATTGGTGAAATATCCCTTTGGGGCGCAGTATTTGATCCTGTCACGTAAAGGGACGGGTGGGTATTGCGTTATTCCTCGATCCGATCCAGAGGATGCGGCGTCAGGAACGTCAGTTGGACATCGCGAACCGTAAACGGGCCGTTCCGTGTGTGCAGAATGACCCTGAAGCGTGACAGAGGCCTGGGTAGATGGGCCATCAGAATATTCTCGCGTTCTTCGCCGGCGCTTCGTTCATGATAGGCGCGGCCCATGTAGATGGAGATTGCCATGTCCGGGTTTTCCCGCGTCCACCCCAGAAGCCGCGCCCGGATTTCGCCCAGATGGACTGTCGTCGATGCCTTGAATGACAAACGAAGCAGCCGCTCCTCCGGCGGATGATTGCCATCACCCGCGTCTGTCCAGGCCGAGGTGCCTTCGGGAATGGTCAACGGTGCGTCAAGGTGCATCCGGCCCTGGTCCGTTTGCGTGAAGCCTTCGTCCTGGCCCAGGGTCCAGACAGCGCCATCTCCCAGGGTGAATGTGGTGCCTTGTCGTTGGATGGTCCGCGGACCCACGAGAAACAAATCGGTGAAATCCAGCCCCTGCCGATGGCGGTAGCGTATCGGATAGCGGTCGAGAAGCGGCATGAATTCGTGGATGTCGCCATTCTGATTCAGACGCCGCCACTCGGCGATGAAATAGCCCGGCCTGTCGAAGACCGTTCCCGCGGGGCCGGTCCGCCACCCCTGCTCATGAGAGAGGTACATCGGGCGGATCGCGCCCCAGCCGCCCCCCTTGTAAATGAATTTCTCCCCTCCGGTCCGTTGGACGTCGGCGTTGGCCGCGTCGCTGACGCGCGCGTAGGCGTCATACCCGTCGATCATCAGGTAGGGGACCGTCCGGGCCGCCGACAGATTCCACAGGCAGAGGCCGGCGAGCGCGGCGGCGGCTGTACCCAAGGTCAGCCGTCGCGCCCAAGGTCCGAAACGCGCCGATGCGTCGATGATCCGGAAAGAAAGATCGATGGCGGCAAGATAGAAGAACGCGGCGCATCCGGCGTAATAGCGCACCAGGGCTTCGATGAAAGGGTGGATGGGATCGACGCTCAAATACAAGAATGCCATCATTCCGAAGGGGAACGCCAATAACAACAAGTTGATCCGGGGGCGGCGCTCCTTGAGCCGGGTCATCCAGAAGAGACCGCCAACGATCCCGGTGGCGAACAGCGCAAATTCCGCCGATCCGGTATAGTGCAGCAATTTGGGGTACCGCAGCAAAAACCAGGAAAGATCGCCGCCGGGTAGATGGGGAAAGGCATTTTCCAGGACCTTGTCGATGCCGAGGAAATATTTGTAACGGATCAGGGGGTCGCCGAAAAGCCGGGTGAAATAGTTCATTTCGACGATGATGCCGAGCAGTCCGGCGGTGGTCATCCAGGCGAAGACCCGCCGACGATGGCCAAGCATTGGAATGATGGCCATGGCCGCCACGGCGTGAAAGACGAACGTTTCGCGTGCCCCGACACCGAGCCAGAGCGCCAGTCCCGCCATGAACGCCGCGGCGAGGCGGCGATGGTTCCAGGACGGCATCGGTTTTGCGTCATTGCGGAATCCTCCTCCGGCGTAAACGAGCGCCGCGATGCCCAGAAAGATGAGGGATGCGCCGATATTGTCCGGAAGCAGGATGGTGTCCACCTCCAGATAGGCGTAGCCGCAGCTCCACAGGGCGACGAGTATCAGGGCAGCGTGGCTGTTGAACAGGGCGCGTCCAAGCAGAAAAAGGCTCAATCCCGACAGCAGTGCCGAAGCGAATACGGCGGTGGTATAGGTGGTCACGCTGTACCCGAAGAACATTGCCGGGATCGCCACCAGCCAGGCCATGGTGGGCCTGAGGTTGTGATGATGCAGGCCGATGGGTGTCGGATCGGGCAGATAACCGCCGGCGCCCATGTTCATGTAGCTCATGGGATCGCTGTTGATGGGCGTTTTGATCAGCCACAGGCGCAGGGCCATGCCGATGACGAGCAATGCCGTAAGGATCAACCACTTTTGTTTGCGGGTCATGTCGCGCGTTTCATCCATGGTGGACTCCATACCTTGACATGCACGCGCACATGGAAAACAGATGATCGTGCCGATGAAAAAGCCGAGGGTTGGACCGGGGATGGTCTGTCTCGCCGAACCAGCCCGTTTTCATGGATAACACATTTCCTGAACCCGCAACAGGAGAAGAACGTGAACGATGGTGGTCTGTTGTGTCGCTTTCTCGATGACATGCAGGTGGAACATGGTCTGTCGGCCAATACCCTGGAGGCCTACCGTCATGATCTGGAAGGGTTGGAACGATTCCTGACGGGACAGGGGGTGGGATGGCTCGATGCGGGACGGAAGGATCTTTCGGAATGGTTGCACATGATGCTCCAGGAACGACTGGCCCCCGCGTCCATGGCCCGCAAACGTTCTGCCGCGGGGCGGATGTTTCGCTGGCTTGCGGCGGGAGAACTGCGCCGGGACGATCCGACGGACCTGTTGGAAAGCCCGCGCCGTGGGCGGCGTCTGCCGAAGGTGTTGAGCGAGGCGGAGGTCGAAGCCCTGTTGGCCGCTCCGGATCGCAATGATGTCCTGGGTCTTCGCGATGCCGCCATGCTGGAAACCCTGTACGCCACCGGCCTGCGCGTTTCGGAACTCGTGGGGCTGACAACCGATGCCCTGGACGAGGGGTTTGGTTTTCTGCGGGTCGTGGGCAAGGGAGACAAGGAACGGGTTGTCCCCATCGGTCAGGTGGCCTTGGCGTTGATCGGACGGTATCAACGCGCTTCCCGGCCAGTTCTTCTGGGAAAACGTGCCGTTCCCGATCTGTTCGTCACCAATCGCGGCCAGGGCATGACGCGGCAGAACTTCTGGTACATCATCCGTCGCCATGCCCTGATGGCGGGAATCCAGACGCCGTTGTCCCCCCATCTGCTGCGACACTCCTTCGCCTCCCATCTGCTCAATCATGGCGCCGATCTGCGCGGTGTCCAGATGATGCTGGGACATGCCGACATTTCCACGACTGAAATCTATACCCACGTCGCCCGTGAACGACTCAAGGAGGTGCATCGAAACTATCATCCTCGAAGTGATGGGCAGTGAAGGAAGGAACCGATGTTCATGGTGAATGGGGAAGATGCACGTCAACGGCAAACGGGAGGGGTGCAAAAAGGCTTTTTCACGGACCCGATCAAGTCCGGGGTTGCCCTGGTTACCGGTGGCGCGGTCCGTCTGGGGGCCAGGATCAGTCACGACCTTGCATCCCTGGGGTTTTCCGTCGCCTTGACGTACCACCGTTCCGGCGATGCCGCGCTTGATCTGACCCGAAAGATTGAACGAGAGGGAGGGGTTGCCCGTCCTTTTTCCCTGGATCTGGCTGATCCGGAGAACATCTCTTTCCTCGTCGCGTCCGTGGAACGGCATCTGGGACCGATTTCCCTCCTGGTCAACAATGCCGGAGTGTTCCTGGCCGATTCGGGTCCTGAAGGATGGGCGTTGTTGGAACATCAGCTCAAGATCAATCTTCAAGGCCCCCTGTGGCTTTCCATGGAGGTGGCCCGATCCATGGAACAGGCCGGCATCAAGGGGCAGATCATCACCATTGCCGACATCTGGGGCGAACGCCCCCTTTCCCGGCATGCTGCCTATGGTGCCGCCAAGGCGGGCATGATCATGGCGACCCAGGTCCTGGCCCGCGACCTGGCCCCGGACATCCGGGTCAATGCCATCGCTCCCGGAGCGGTCTATCCCCCTCCGAAGGAGGACCCGGGGTACACCACCATGCGTTCCCGAACCCCCTTGGCCGCGGCCTCCGGTGCCGATGCGGTCCTCGCGGCCATTCACTACCTCCTGGAGGCCGGATTCGTTACCGGAGAGGTGTTGCATGTGGATGGAGGACGTCGTCTGGCTTGATTTTCGTTCGCGGCGCTTTTCCTTCACGGCGCTCCTGTCGTGCCGCGTTCGACCCGCCGCGGGAGCCAAGGATTCCTTCCATGGTTGAAGGATTCTTTGGAAATTGGTCCGCGGTCCAGGGCCGTCCATCCGGCCCGAAGTGGCGCCGATTCGCGGAAAAGGAAACGGAAAAAAATCAAAAAATAGTTCAAGATCAAATCGATGACGTAAAGCCTTCCGTGTGTCGCCCGAATGTCCGGGACTATGGCATGAATATTGTTGAAACATGTTTCAGAGTCCACGTGCCGAACCTTGTGACAAATAGGAAAAATATGGGCGATACCCTCTACAATGTTTTGTTCCTGTGTACCGGAAATTCGGCCCGCAGCATCATTGCCCAGGCCATCCTCGAGCGGGAAGGGGCGGGACGTTTCGCCGCCTTCAGCGCCGGAAGCCGTCCCGTGGGTCAGGTCAATCCCGATGCCCTTCGGGTGCTGACCATGATCAAACATCCCACCGACCATCTCCATTCCAAAAGCTGGGAGATCTACAGTCGATCCGACGCCCCGGTGATGGATTTCGTGTTCACCGTCTGTGACCAGGCGGCCAACGAAGTGTGTCCCGTCTGGCCGGGACATCCGATCACCGCCAACTGGGGGGTTCCCGACCCCGCCGCCTTCGTTGGAACCATCAAGGAAAAGGCGGTCGCCTTCAACGAAACCTATCGTTTGCTTTTCAACAGAATTTCCACTTTCGTCAATCTGCCGATCAAGACCCTCGACCGATTGAGTCTCCAACGACAGGTCGTGGATATCGGGCGTCAGATGTCGTGAGATGCATGGGTGGCGCATCCGGGGTGATTATACTGGTTGCTATCAGAAAGGCGCTCAATGAGGTTTCGGAGAATAATAAAAACTATTGAAAGGTATCTTGGCGCGAATAAAAAAAAACAGAAGAGACGAATCGGCGCATTTGAAAAAATTCTTGACCGACTTTCGGAGAAGGAAACCACGGTGTTGATGCGTTTGAATCGTGAAACAGATCCGAGGAAGGTCAAGGAAATGAAAAAAAAACTCAGATTGATCCACGCGAACAAGGTTCAGGGGATCAGGATTTGTCGCCAGATGCGGTATGTGGAAAAGAAGGAATGAATCCAAAGGTTCGTCTTGGACTGGTTTTCATCAACGCAACAAAGAATGATAACGATAAATCACACACATTTATGGAGACGAGGTATCATGAACTGCAAAAAAGCATTGAAAAGTTTGAGTCTGGCCGCGATTTGCGTGAGCGGTGCGCTCATGTTTCCCGGCAATGCGGTTGCCCGGGATCAGATCCAGATTGTCGGGTCTTCGACCGTCTATCCCTTTGCCACGACGGTGGCGGAGGAATTTGGTCGTGCCGGCAAGTTCAAGGCCCCGGTGATCGAAAGCACGGGGACGGGTGGAGGATTCAAACTTTTCTGTTCGGGGGTGGGTGACCGTTTTGCCGATATTTCCAATGCCTCCCGGCGGATCAAAAAGTCGGAAGTGGAAACCTGCGCTGCCAATGGGGTCAGCGACATCACCGAAATCAAGATTGGTTATGACGGCATTGTCCTTGCCAGTTCCCGCAGCGCCAAGCCCATGAATCTTTCTCTCAAGGACGTTTTCATGGCCCTGGCCCGCCAGGTTCCCGACAAGGATGGGAAGATGGTCGATAATCCCAACAAATCTTGGAAGGATGTCAATGCCGAACTGCCCGACATCAAGATTCGGGTTCTGGGACCCCCGCCCACCTCCGGCACCCGTGATGCCTTTGCCGAGTTGGCCATGGAGGGTGGGTGCAAGGCGATTCCCGAGTTGAAGGAACTCGTCAAAAAGGATGAAAAACAACTCAAGCCCGTCTGCCACAGTGTTCGCGAGGATGGGGCCTATGTCGAAGCGGGAGAAAACGACAACCTGATCGTGCAAAAGTTGATCGCCGACCCGATGTCCCTGGGTGTGTTTGGCTATTCGTTTCTCGAACAGAACCAGGATCAAATTCAGGGGAACATCGTCGGCGGGGTGAAACCGACGTTCGACAACATTGCCAACGGCAGTTATCCCGTTTCCCGTCCCCTGTTCATCTACATCAAGAAGGCCCACATCGGAATGGTTCCGGGCATTGCCGAATTCGTGGCGGAATTTTCCAGCGAACGCGCCTGGGGCAACGAGGGATACCTGGCGGAACGGGGGCTGATCCCCATGCCGACCGAAGAACGCAAGAAGTTTGCCGAAGATGCCAAGACGATGCGTAAACTGGAACTGTAAGTGTACCTTGGGAACGAGGGTTTTTCCCTTGTTCCGGGGACCGGTCTTCCGAGGTCCGATTCCTTGAGGACCGGTGGCTCCGCCCCCTGGACGTTTCGTAACGAATCAAACGATCCAGGGTCGAACCGATACAGGATTCGATGATGCCCTGCTTATGCCCGGGCCAGGGAGATTGATTCATGACCGCTTTCGACGAACTGAAATCAGAGGCGTTCCTCCCCACCCGATAATTTGGCTATTTGTCGCTCCAGGGCGAAGGATTGTTCTTCCCACGCCTTCATTGCCCGGCCCAGGTTGGATTCGAGTCGTCCGTTTTCCGCCAATCGTTCCAGCAGCAGTTCCTTGTTTTCCCGGGCGTGCAGTCCGGGGTCGGTCAGGGCGTCGCGATTGGCCGCGAGCGCTGTTTCCAGCTCTTCGATTTCCTGCTCCAGAATGGCGATCTGGCGCCGCGGATCACGGGTGGCAAGGTCCATCTCCCTGCGCCGCTGGGCCGCTTCCCGGCGACGGTCCCTGGGACTGGAACGGGGGGTGGTGGACGTATCCGGATTGGATCCCTTTTCGCTGGCGACCAGGTCGAGATAATCGTCCAGGCTCCCTTCCCAGGGGCGAATGGTTCCCCCGGCGATCAACCAGAAACGATCGCATACCGTTTCCATCAGATCACGGTCGTGGGTTACCAGGATCATCGATCCCGCATAGTCGGACAATCCTTCCTCCAGGGCGGCCCGTGATTCCATGTCCAGATGGTTGGTGGGTTCGTCGAGCAACAGCAGGTTGGGGGCGGCGAGAAACAACCGGGCCAGGGCCAGGCGGGCCTTCTCGCCGCCCGACAGGACCGATACGGTCTTGAATACCTCTTCTCCCGAAAACAGAAATCCGCCGAGCAAGGTCCGGATTTTTTCTCCCGTCATTCCCTTTCCGGCGGCGCGTGTCGCCGATTCCAGGATGGTTTCTCCGGCCAGGAGCGCTTCCATCGCATGTTGGGCAAAGTGACCGCTCACGACCCGGTCTCCCAGGATGACGCTTCCCCGGTCGGGGGCCAGGGTGCGGTGGATGATCTTGAGCAGGGTCGATTTGCCGGCGCCATTGGGACCGAGAAGACCCACCCGGTCGCCCCGTTCCAGGTTCAGGGTGACATTGGCAAATACCGGCAAGGGGCCAAACTCCTTGGAAACTCCGTTCAGGGCGAGGACCTCGCGCGCCGATGGCGGCGGCTCGGGAAGCGCCACCCGATCGAGGTGACGTTGCGACACGACGGTTCGTACCGGTTCGATCCGGTCCAGACGCTTGATCCGGCTTTGTACCTGCCTGGCCTTGGTCGCCTTGGCGCGGAACCGGCGGATGAATCGTTCCAGATGATCGATCTCCTGCTTTTGCCTTTCGGCCAGTTTTTCCTGTTGCAGCAGGCGTTCCTGGCGTTGCGACAGATAACGTTCGAAATCGACCGAGTACCGGGTGACCGTTTTTCCCTCGATCGCAACCGTTACCCGGGTGGTGCGCTGAATGAAACCGCGGTCGTGCGAAATGATCATGCAGGTGGCGGCTCCGTTTTGAATGAACCGTTCCAGCCAGGCGCAGGATTCCAGATCCAGATGATTGGTCGGTTCGTCCAGGAGCAGCAGGTCGGCACGGGAAAACAACAGCCGCGCCAGGGCGATCCGCATACGCCATCCTCCCGAGAAGGTATCCAGAGGACGTTCCAGATCCGCGGTCGAAAAGCCCAGGCCGTGCAGAATGGCGCCGCAGCGACTTTCGGCACTGAAGGAATCGAGCGCTTCAAGTCGATGTTCGATGTCACCCAGTCGTTCCAGAACCTCCCGCGGTGGGGTTTCATGCGCCTCGATGACCCGGTCGAGCCGTTCCCGTTCCCTTCTGAGCTGCATCAATTCGGTATCTCCCTCCAGGGTCTCCTCAAGAATCGGACGCCCGGAAGGGGTCGGTTCCTGGGCCAGCATTCCGATCCGGACCCCTCCCGCCAGACGGATTTCCCCTTCATCGCATTCGAGGGCGCCGACGATCATCTTGAACAGGGTGGTCTTGCCACACCCGTTGGGACCGATCACCGCAACCTTCTCTCCCCGATGGATCGTCAGGCTGGAGGGAGAGAACAGCTCTTTGGCGGCAAAACTTTTTTTGATATTTTCGATGAACAGCATGAAAAACAGCCTGTCGGAAACCTTCCATGAGGGTAAAACGGGAGGCCATTCTAGGGGAGGGGTTCGGGAGGGGGCAAGATGAAAATGCACAAAGGGGTCAAGAGGTTCATTTTCGTGGTGTCGCGTTTTGTTCCGGCATCCTTCCTGATTCTGCTCACGATCCTTTCCGTGGTCCTGTTCCTGATGTTCTTTCAATACTCATGGCGCGCAACCTTTCTGGAGTGGACCGGTATCCGACCGCCGTTTATGATCGAGGTCAAATCTCCCTGGGTGCGGTTGCACCCCTTGGAACTGGGAAGCGATGGTGTCCGGATCTTCTTTATTTCGGGGGCGACGCTCAATCTTGACCGGGTGGTCATCGGCGCCGGCATGGGAATCCTGACGCGATGGTCGCTTGAATATCTTCGTCTGGACAGACCGGTGTTGCGCTTGCCGACGCCGGTGACCGCCATGGAATACGCGGCGGATGAATCCAGGGAAGATGCGCGGGAAATGTTTTTTCCCTGGCCGTTCGGGATCGATGGGGTGGAAATCGTGGCGGGGGAGGTGATTCAAGCGGCGATTCCGGGAAAGGAAGGGTGGCGGATTCATGATCTTTCCCTTCTCGGTCAGGATCTGACTACCGAAGCCATCGAGATTCATTTCAATGCCCGGGCCGATCCCGGAGGGGGGATCCATGGGGTGGTGCGTTGGCGGGCGAGGGGTGATCTCGATGTGGTGACTCATGCCGATGGCGCCCCTCTGGCCGGGATTTCCCGGTGGCTGGGGCGTTCCGGTCTCTCGGGAACCCTGGTGGGCGATCTTGAGGCCTCGCGCCGTCCGGGTGCGGGATTGACCGTGAAACTGGCCGGACAGGTGTCTGGATGGGGGTATGGTCGCTGGGGTGGCGATTTGAAGGTGGAGGCGGCGGGAGATGGGGAACGGTTGTGGGGGCGGTTTCATGGTCTGGTCCGTCCGGGGCCGGGGGAACGATTCGTGCCGCTGGGTGGACGATGGTTGGCTGCGGGCGTGCGGACGGGAAAGGACTGGACCCTGAACGGGGAACTGGATGGGGGCGCCCTGGGACGGTTGACCCTGACCCGTGCGGCGGGGGCATGGAACGTCGGTGTGGGGCCGGGGAACGGAATCGATTTGAATCGGGTGTCGCGGTTTGTGCCCGGATGGGGGACGGCGCCGGGGGTCAAGGGGCGACTCCAGGGACGTTTGACGTTGCGTGGTCCGGAAACAAATGGGTCGGTGGCGTTTGATTATCGCCTCCGGGTCCGCAAGGGGGAATGGAGCGCTCCGAAAGATGCGGCCATGGAAGGGGTCGAGGCCGTGGTCCGTGGAACGGGACGGGTGTCCGCGGGCGGGGAAGGTCATGGCAGCCTTGACCTTTCGCTCGTGTCGGGAGAATGGCTGGTCGGAACCCTCTATGGCAATCTGGCCCGGGAAGAGGCGCGGGCAAGGCTCGATGGCGTCTGGGATGGGGACGGGGTGACGACGGTTGCGGGTGAAGTGACGGGGCGGACGGGGCGTCTGCATTCAATTTCCTGGAAACGGGGCCGGGATGGTTTTCTGCTTGGGGCCACCCTCGAAAAGGGGGACCTGGGCTGGTTGAGCGAAAATTATTTCCAGGGTTTCTCCGCTTCCGCGGGGCGGGGTGGTGAAACGGCGATACGGGTTCGGGGTCTTGCGTGGGGAACCTTGTCGGGAAAGTTTACGTCACGGGGAATACCCGACTTTTCGACCTTGAAGGGTTTGATCGAACTCGATGAAGGGGAGGTGGTGGCGGGTGGGGTGCGGGCTTCCGGCGTCCGACTCCGGTTGCCTCTTCACGGGGCGGATACGTCGGTTCCGGTGACGCCGGGGATGTTCAAGGTCACTTCCCTGACGGTCGGGGACATGGCATTGCCTTCCATCGGCCTGGCCCCAACCTGGCATGGCGGCGATCTCCGCATGGGGGGCGCCTGGACCGGTCCGTTTCAGGGGGGAACGATTCGTCTGGATCGGATATCCCTGTCACTCGCCGGTGTACCAGGATTGGCAATGGCGGGGATGGGGCGGGATGTGCAATTTTCCCTGCCCTTTGCCGCGAACCAGCCGGTTCGCGTGGATTTTGATTTTCCTTTGATCCAGGTTCTTCCGAACGGCGTGTCCCTGGAAGGGACCGTGACGGCATTTCTGTTCGGGGGCGTGGCCAGGGGGTCGGGGTTGGGAATGGTCTGGAACGGTCCCTCTCCGGAATGGCGGGCCGACATCGATTTTTCCGAACTTGATCTGGAACGGCTGACGGAAGCCACCGGAATCGGCAGAATCACGGGGACCCTGTCGGGGGAGATCCTTCGGTTGCGCGTGGTGGGAGACACACCTGTCGCCTTCCAGGCCCGGGTGGCGACCGTTCCGGGAAAAACGACCCAGACGATTCATGTCAAGGCACTGGAAAATATTCAGATCCTTGGGGGTGGCGGTGCGGCGGCTTCCCTGAATCGCGGGATCATGGCGCTTTTCAAGGAATACCGTTATCGCACTTTGGGCTTTCAGTGTACATTGAAAAACGATATGTTTGAACTTTCCGGCGTCCGCAATGAAAACGGCAAGTCATGGCTCGTCGAAGGGGGATGGGTGCCGCCAAAGGTGGATGTGGTCAGTCATCAACGGTCGATTCCCTGGACGGAGATGATCGACCGTTTGCGGTCGATCGGTCGGAGCGATGAAAAGCCTATCGTCCGATGACAGGTTGGAAGAACAGGTCAGAAGCTTTTGAAGGTGATCATTCGCTGTACGACAAGGACTACGGCATGATACAGGATGAACGTGATGTCCGATATCTTGAAATCGTGATGGAGCCGATTCGAGCCTGTGCCAATTATACTCCAAAATTTGGCAAGGGTCGTGGCGATGGCCTGTCTTTGCCGGAATTTCTGACCCTTTATCGGTCCGACCCGTTTTATGCCTGGTTTGGCCTTGACAACCCCTTGATGTATGCTGCTCACAAGGCTGCTGGCGGCATGACGAGCGTTTATCGCCAGATCGGTATCGGTTGTGAAAAATTATTCCGACAAGTTTTGTGTGACCATCTTGGGCTGTCGGTCGAGGCTGTAAACTGGTCTTATACCGTACCTACGTCTGGAGGGAAAACGCGCACGCTTCATCTGGATGGTCGGGTTTCCCTGGCCGACATTCGCAACACCTCCACCCGAAAGCGATTTCACGGCTGGATGGAGCAGGCTGCCGCTGCGGCAGGTGTGGCCAAACCAGTGTTTGCATCACTTGCCGGCGTCGTTTTCGAGATTCGCCAAGGCTACAAAAGCAAGGATTCCAAGCGTCAGAATGCCGATATCGCCAACGCTTCAATTGCCTATGCCAACGCTTATCTGCCTTGTGCTGTCATTCTCTCGGCTCAAATCGATGACGATGTTTTGTTGCGCTACCGTCGTGATCGGTGGTCCGTACTCATAGGTATCGTCGGATCGAATGATTCGCTCGAATCTACCTATGAGTTTATGGCTGAGATTATCGGATATGATCTTGCAGGATTTTTTCAACGCAATAGAGTTGCATTGAGGGCCGAAATCGACATCGTGTTGCGGGCCTTGTTGGCCCCTGAAACTCCATGGAGGGAGGTTGAATGACTTCTCTACTGACTGCCCGATCGCTTGCCACATTTCGTTCCGATCTGCGTCAGCGGGCCGATTACACGCATAAATACAATTACCAGAGCGGTCGTCATGGATGGTTGCGTCTTACTCCCGCCTATTCTGTAAAGATGGTTGAAGAGATGCTGTCTAACGGTCCGAGGGATCCCTCCCATGTACTTGACCCTTTTTGTGGTACAGCCACGACTGCCCTGTGCGCCGTGAACCGGGGCCATGAGGCAACCACGATCGAGATCAATCCTTTTCTGGTATGGCTGGCTGCCACGAAAACGGCCCCTTATGCCATTGCCACGCTCAAGACGACGCGGTATGCGTGCGACGAAGCCTTGGCTCTGGTCGCCAAACGCAATGCGTCCCTTATGCCCGAACCTCCCATTCATAACATTGCCCGCTGGTGGAATATCCCGGCCCGGCACTTCTTGCGCAAGCTGCGGCCTGCAATCGAGCAGGTCACGGTACCTGGCTCCGCCGAATGTTCTCTGTTGAAGGTGGCTTTCTGTCGCACCCTCATCACATTGTCGAATGCCGCTTTCAACCACCAATCCATGTCATTTTGCAATGATGACCAGACCCGATCGGATTCGCCTTCCGATCTGTCCGGATTGTTTCGTGATGACGTGTCCCATGTTCTTGCCGGGGCGATGCAGGCCCCGCAAGGAGAGGTCCACATTATCCATGGCGATGCCAGAGCCTTGCATCTTGTGAAAGATCGTTTCGATCTTGTGATTACTTCGCCACCTTACGCCAACCGCATGTCTTATGTTCGAGAGTTGCGACCCTATATGTATTGGCTGGGCTATCTTGCCAATGGTCGTGATGCTGGTGAACTCGACTGGAAGGCAATTGGAGGAACCTGGGGCATTGCTACCAGTCGTTTGGCGGATTGGCAACCGAATCGCGAGACGTTTACTCCAAAATGGCTGGCGCCGATTCTGGATGCCATTGCCCACAACGATCATGCGAACGGTCGCTTGTTGGCCAACTACATCGCCAAATACTCTGAAGATATGTGGCATCATTTTATCGGCCTGTCCAAGATCATGGTTCCAGGAGGAAGGATTCATTATATTGTTGGCAATTCAACTTTCTACGGCACCTTGTTGCCGACCGAGCGGCTTTATGTCGATATGTTGGCCGAACTTGGCTTCAGCAATCTTGCGATAACGCCGATACGTAAACGCAATTCGAAGAAAGAGCTTGTGGAATTTGATGTTTCCGGACGGGCATGAACTAATTTTGATCGGATTGGAAGAAGGAGATGATCGACCGTTTGCGGTCGATCGGTCGGAGCGATGAAAAGCCCATCGTCCGATGATGGTCTGGAAGAAGTCAAAGGGATTGTTCCCCAGGTCTTTGGTGGTGACATTGTATCCACGGTCGTGTTGTACCCGTCCCTGTGAGGCCGATCATGCCTGAACTCTACCCCATCGAGGATCAACATCTTGATGATGCGTGCCGGTTTCTTCACGCCAATCTTAATGGCAAGGTCTCTCCCGATGAATGGAAGGTCGTTTATCGCCGTCCCTGGGATCCTGAAAAGCCGAATAATGGTTTCATGTTGCGGCATCAGGACCGGATCGTCGGGGTCTTCATGGCCATTTACAGCCGGAGGATGATTCGGGGCCGCGTGGAACGATTCTGCAATCCCAACAGTTGGGTCGTTGAAAAGGATTTTCGAACACAGAGCATGTTGTTGCAGCGTGCCCTGCTGGCGCAGAAAGAGCGGCACTTTTTCATCACCACGCCCAATCCTGTCGTCGCCAAGATTTTCAGAAGATCCAGGTTTCAATACATGCCGGACCAGATTACGGTGATTCCCTGTTTTCCCTGGATTCCTCTTGGCCGTGATTTTGCGGAGATCATCGATTCCGGAGAGGATCTTGAAAATCTTCTGGACGCATCCTGCCGTCAAATCTTTGCGGACCATCGTGACATTCCCTGGTTGCATCATGTGGCCGCAGGTGTTCCGGGGCGTTACGTGTACGTGATCTTCAAAAAAAAACGGTTAAAAAAGATGAACAGCGTTCGCATTTTATACATGAGCAACCCGGATCGTTTTCCTGGCTGTCGTCATCTGTTGTCAAACTATTTTTTGCGACGCCATTTTGCGGTTACCATGCAGATCGACCATCGTTTTCTTGGCATGACGCTCCCCTTTTCCCTGCACCGCCAGGAAACTCAACCAAGGATGTTTCTCAGCGATTCTTTGGGGGCGTCTGACTTTGGTTACATTTATTCCGAATCCGCGGCCATGGATCAGTGACGGATTCGAATGGAGCGGCTTTGATGTCATCGTTCGAATCTCCCGTTTCTTCGCTTAAGGGGGAGATGTGGGCAAGCGCAACCTTTGGGAGGAAGAGAAATGGGCCTGTCGCGTTTGGCTGGGGGAATGGTCGGGTTGTTGACGATGCTGTTGGCCGCCTGTGTCACCGTCAATGTCTATTTTCCCGCTCCGGCGGTGGATCAGGCGGCGCAACGGATCGTGCGCGAGGTGTGGAGCGGCATGAAGCCACCCGAATCTTCCATGGAAGAAAAGAAAACTCCCGAGAATCAGCCGGTACCCGCCCAGCCTCGGGAAAAGAGCGTTCCCGAACGGCAATCGTTGCGCTCGCATTCCCTGTTGGTGATCGTCAACGCCGTGCTGTCATGGACGGTCCCTTCCGCGGCGGCAGCGGATCTTGATGTTTCCTCCCCGGCCATCCGTGACATCGCCGGACGCCTGAAGAATCGGGCTGGAGGGGCATTGAAACCCTTTCTTTTTGGTGGCCAGGTGGGCATCAATCGTGACGGTGATCTGGAAATTCGTTCCGAGGAGGGGCTGCCGTTGCAGCAAAAAGGAGCGTTGCGTTCCTCGGTTCGCGAGGACAATATCGATCGCGCCCAACTTTATCGGGAAATCGCCGTGGCCAACGGCCATCCGGAGTGGGAGGCGGACATACGGGCCCGGTTTGCCTTGAAATGGGTTTCCGAGGCGCCGGCAGGTTGGGCGGTGCAGAAACCGGATGGCTCGTGGGTGAAAAAGTGATTCATTCCATCGGGGAAGGGGACGACAGGTCGCGGTCTTTTTTCAAATCCAGTGGCGTGCGGGAGACGCCTCCCAGTTCATGCAGAAAAAAATGAAAATATTGGTGCATCGTCGCGAGGAATCGATCACGGTCCTTGATGTTGCTGACATAGGGGGTGCATCCCGGTTTCAGGGATGGTGAATGGTAGGTGAATGAAAAAACATCGAGCCCACGATCGAGCAGACCCAGGGTCAACCGTTTCAGTTCGTCGAAACGGTACCCTTCGGGCGACAGACGGATCCGTTCCAACAATCGCAGCCTGGAAAGAATTCCCGGCAGGCGGAGCGACTTGAAAAAAGGATGGATGGACAGGCGATGGAGCCGGTGACTCTGGGGGCGCGAGAACGCAAGGAGACCGACGTAATCGCCGGTGGTGGGCAGGGAAAGAATTCGTTGGCCAGGACCGATCCGACCGGGATGATTGGATGCGCGGGAAAAATCAGGACCGCCACCGCCGCGAAAATCGAACGGGGGGGCGGGACTGAGATCGACCTCATAACCCAGTTCTTCCAGAATGGCAGGGGTATTGGGGCCGATGCCATAGCGTCCCGCCTTGTAGATCAGGGGGCGGACACCGATGGATTCCTCGATGCGCCGGGTCAGAAGGGAGAGCTTTTCCCGTTCCAATTCGCGGGGCAGGTTTCCGGGAAAAGAATGGGCGATGGTCGTTTCCTCGACGAACGGGGGCGAGACCCAGGGATGCAGGTGGGCGCCGATGACCGCCCGTCCCTCCATGACAAACGTTGACAGAGGCTTCCATCCGTGTTCGTTGTTGGCGACGGGATGGTCGATGACATACACCGGACGGATGCCGAATCGATCGCATACCTCCTGGCCACGATGGATTTCGTTCATGGCCTGAATCGAAGTGGCATCGGGATTGAACGGAGCGGACCAGTCGAATTCTTCCTCGGTATCGACGACGACCAGCAGCACGGGGGGGGATGACCTCATGTTCACGTCTCGAAAAAAATATTGAAAGAAAAAAAACGGTTGCTTCCCCCCAGGGGTTCGGTTTTGACGTTGATTCCCGCAGAGGGGGAATGGAGATGCAATCTCCAAGGAGTTTGATTTTGACGTTTTTCCCGAAGGACATCACGTTTTTCCTGGCGACGAAAGCCAGGATCGGCGAGGGGACCATGGGTCTTGACGATTGAACGTTTCCCCCCTTCTTATCGGTTGGTGGGGATGAAATCTTTTCACTGGAGGTTGCCAAATTTGAAGTGTCCGGGAAAGAAATCGTTCCTGATCCCGCGCGGGTGGGCGGGAAGGGGGGGCCTTGTTCGATCATGCTCCTTTGGCGTCTGGATCGTTGTCGGTAGGCATCCATGATACGAATTTTCAAACATTTTATTTCCCGCTGGTCCATCATGCTGCTGGTGTCCGAAACCCTTGTGGGTGTGCTGGCGGTCCATGTCGGGGTATGGATTCGCTTTTCGGGGGATGCGCCGGAAAATTACAGTCATGGCCCGGAACTGCTCGTCCGATCGTTCTTTTTTGCCTTGGTGATGGTCATGAGCATGGCCGCCACCGGGCGTTATCAACGGGTCCTGGATGACGGCTTCAGCGCCGAGGTTCTCAGGGTCGGGATCAGTTTCATCATCGGCATGGTTGCCTTGGGATTGCTCTTCTATGTTTTTCCCGACATCTTCATCGGGCGGGGGGCCAACGGTTTGGCCATGATGTTTGCGTTTGTCCTTTTTCTGGCGATCCGCTGGTTTTTCTATCACTTTGTCATCGACATCGATGCCTTGAAACGAAAAATCATGATTTTCGGTGATGGGGAAAATGCCCGACTGGTCCATGATCAGGTACAATCGACTCCGTTCGGCGTCAGCATCCTTGGATGTTGGCCCATCCCTGGATCGGGCCGGGCGGTTCCGGAAGGGTTGGTCATCGACAACGGTCTGGACCTGTTTGACTGGGTCGTCGGCAACGACATCGACGAAATCGTTCTGGCCATGGACCGCGAATTTCCGACGATGTATGCCAAGGAGATTCTTGACTGCAAGGGACGAGGGGTGACGATTGTGGACCTTCCCGGTTTTTTCGAGCGGGAAAGACATATGATCAACATGGAGATTTTGACTCCCGAATGGTGGATTCACAATTCCGATGGCGTCGATCAGGGATCGGGGCGGGAAATTTCCAAAAAACTGTTCGACATCACCCTGAGCCTGTTGCTGTTGATGGTCGTCTCGCCGTTGATGGTGTTGACTGCCTTGGCGATTCTGATCGAAAGCCGGGGGCGGGGACCGATCATTTACACCCAGGAACGGGTCGGCTATGGTGGCCGGATCTTCAAGGTCATGAAGTTTCGCAGCATGCGCACCGATGCCGAAGGAGACGGCGTTGCCCGCTGGGCCAGCCGCGACGACGATCGCATCACCGCTGTCGGAAAAATCATCCGTAAGACCCGAATCGATGAATTGCCGCAGTTTCTCAACGTTTTGCGCGGGGAAATGAGTCTTGTGGGACCACGACCCGAACGTCCCGCCTTCGTCAACATCCTCAAGAGCAAGATTCCCTATTATGGCGAACGGTTGCGGGTGAAACCGGGGATCACCGGCTGGGCCCAGGTCCGCTACGGCTACAGCGCTTCCGAGGAGGATGCCGCCGAAAAATTGAAGTATGATCTCTATTACGTCAAAAACCACAGCCTGTTTCTCGATCTCTTGGTTTTGATCCACTCCGTCGAGGTGGTCCTTTTCGCTTCCGGCGCGACCGAGCCCCTTCATCATGGAAAGAAATCGTCATGAGCGGGAAGGAACTGTACCCGTCGCATCATTTACGGTATGGTAGGCGATCAGGCCGGAGTATGGATCCCGGCAGGGTGACCTGGTTATCGTCATTGGTACGGGGCGTCCCCGGACCTTCACCTTAGAAGAGTTGAATTCATCCTGGTCATGCAACAGGAATCCGGACTTCGCGATTTTTATTTCCAGGTGATTCTTCATCTGCGCGGCATGTGGCGTCACCGATGGCAAATGGTGTTCACCGCATGGTTCGTCTGTATTTCCGGATGGGTGGCGGTTGCGATCATGGAGGACCAGTATATCGCCCGGGCCCAGGTGCAGATCGATGATCCCCGGGAAAATATTTCCCAGTTCCTCGAAAAGGAATCGGTCGTCCTGGATGTGACCCGCGAGGCCAAACGCATCCTCAACCGCATTCTGGAACGGGACAACCTGCTGCGGATCATTCGTGAGACCGATCTGGCCTTTCAGGTCTCGAACGATGCCGAAAAGGAGGATGTCCTGAGGGATCTTCGGGCGCAACTGGTCGTCAAGCAATCCAACAACAACATCTACCAGATCATCCATCGTCATTCCGATCCCCGCCTGACCCAGCAGGTGGTCGAGGTGTTGCTCAACAGCCTGCCGCTCGACAACGTCAAGGAATACCGCGAGGACAACGCCCGCACTGCCGAGGAGTTTCTTGGGCGCCAGGTCAGCGATTTCGAACAGAAGGTCATCGATGCGGAACGCCAACTCCGGGAGTTCAAGGCCAGGAACATGCTGGTCCTTCCCGGAAAGGATGGCGGTTACTATGAACGCATGCGTGACATGGTTCAAAAAATCGAGGAGGATGAGGGGACGCTCAAGGAGTTGGAACGGCGCGAGACGGAAATGTCGCGGCAACTGTCCGAGATGTCCAGCAGCACTGCCTCTCCAACCGCCGAGGTCGATGGTCGGATCGAGGAGTTGAATTCCCAACTCAACGAGCTGTTCGGAAAATACTATATGAAGAATGGGGTACGGATGCGCCTTTATACGGAGAATCATTCCGAGGTGTTGGCGTTGCGCAAGTCGATCGAAATGCTGCAACAGCAAAAAAAGGACATCACCGATCGCCTGCGCCAGGAGGCGGACAATCCCGACCGTTGGGAACTCGAATCCAATCCCATCTATCGCCGGCTCAAAACAGCCATCAGCGAACTGGAGGTGGAAAAGGCTTCGGTCCAGTCCCGCCTCATGGAGACCCGGCAAAAGCTGGCCAAGCTCAAGGAGATGGAGGATTCCATCCCCAGCATCGAAAACGAAATGTTGCGGCTGCAAAGCTATCTGGACATGTCCAAGAAAAAAATGCTGAGCATGCTCGACAAGGAAGGATCAGCCCGGTTTACCGGCGACATCGCCGAAGGTTTGAGTCGGTATGTCCACTTCAAGGTATTGGAGCGTCCTTCCATTCCCGATCGTCCGGTGGGACCCGACCGGGTCTTGTTCTCTTCGGTGGTGTTGGCGGGTGGACTTTCGGCGGGGTTGGCGCTTGGGCTTTTTTTGACCGTCATCCGCCCGGTGTTCGACAGCCCCGCTGCCCTGAGAAAGGTGTTGGGCCTGCCGGTTCTGGGGATGGTGTCAATGGTGGACGAGGGGGTCGGCAATCGCTGGAAAAGCTCCACGCCATTTTTCTTTTTGGTGTTCATCGGTATTTTTGCCGGTTTCGCCGGGGTGTTGTATCTTGGAGGAAAGTTCTAAGGCCTGGGCCAACCTCCTGTCCGATTGTCCATCCGGGAATCAACCCATCATGTCCGAAGTCCAGATTCGCAAGAAAGTCACCCTTGATTTTGAAAAACTCCGTTCGCGTGGCATCTTGACGCCCGATTCGGGACGAAGCGTGGTCGCGGAGGAATATCGGGTCATCAAACGACCGCTGCTTCTGGGTGGGCTGGGAAGCGACGGGGAGAAGGAGGACAGGCGTCGCAACAAGAAAATGATCATGGTCACCAGCGCTTTTCCCAAGGAGGGAAAGACGTTTACCGCGATCAATCTGGCCATGAGTCTGGCTGCGGAAATGGATTCGACGGTGTTGCTGGTCGATGGTGATGTCGCCAAACCCTCGGTGGCGCGTATTCTTGGATTCAAGGCGAAGGAAGGATTGATCGACTGTCTGCTGAACAAGGTCGATAATTTCAATGAAGTCCTGATTCGCACCAATGTTCCCAAATTGATGCTGCTTCCCTCGGGGCGGCGGCACCATCATGCCACGGAACTTCTGGCCAGTGAAAATATGAGGCTGTTGCTCAATCAGATCATGGACGATCCCGACCGTATTGTGGTCTTTGATTCGCCGCCGCTCCTGGTTACCACCGAGGCCCGGGAATTGGCGCGCAATATGGGGCAGATCGTCATGGTGGTCGAGGCGGAACGGACGCCGCAGTTTGCCGTCAAGGATGCCTTGCAGCAATTGGACAATCTGGAAATCGTCGGTCTGGTGCTCAACAAGATTCGCAAACGATCAGGTGGCGGATATTATTATTATGGCTACGGCGGCTACGGCGGCTACGGCGGTTATGGCGGCTATGGCGGCTATGGTTCGGAGGAGACTCCGACCAAACGAGGTTGGCTGCGGCGTCTGTTCGGACTGTAGGCGATTGTCGTTCCATGACGGCTTCGTGGGCGTTTCGCGGAGATATTCTTCCATGTCGCCTGTTTCATGAAAATCCTGGTTCTTTGACCCGTCTTGGACTGGGAAAGGAAAAGAACGTTCGATGAAGGCCCCGATTCTCTGCGTTGTGGGAGCGCGTCCCAATTTCATGAAGATGGCGGCGATTCTGCCGGCGCTCAAGGCAGTCGGTCTGGAGACGCGGCTGATTCATACCGGTCAGCACTATGATCCCGCCATGAAGGAAACCTTTTTTCGTCAGTTGGGAATTCCCGAACCCGATCTGGACCTTGGGGTGGGATCGGGGAGTCATGCGGTGCAGACGGCACGGATCATGATGGGATTCGAGCCGGTTATCGACTCCTTGCAACCGGCGGCGGTGTTGGTGGTTGGGGATGTCAATTCGACCATTGCCTGCGCCTTGGTGGCGGTCAAGAAGGGGGTTGGGGTCATCCATGTCGAGGCGGGTCTGCGCAGTCGCGACCGGGGGATGCCGGAGGAGATCAATCGGATTTTGACCGATCGCCTTTCCGATTTCCTGTTTACCACGGAGCGCGGTGCCGGGGAAAATCTGCGGGCAGAGGGGATCGAGCCAGACCGAATCCACTTCGTGGGCAATGTCATGATCGATACCTTGTTTCGACTGCTGCCGTTGGCGCCCTCGGTGTCGCAAATCCTCGAATCGGATTATCGGGGGGCATGGTCGGGATATGTCCCCGGTCTGGAATACGGTCTGGTGACCTTGCACCGTCCTTCCAATGTGGACGATCCCGTGGTGTTCGAGGCGTTGATGACGACTCTGGCGCGGCAAAGTCAAAAATTGCCTTTGGTGTTTCCCGTTCATCCTCGAACCCGGCAGCGTTTTGTTGACCAGGGCCTGGAAAGGGTGATGCACGGGGCCCGATTGATTTTGTTGCCGCCGGTGGGGTATCTGCAAATGTTGGGATTGATGAAATCGGCCCGGGTCATTCTGACCGATTCGGGTGGAGTTCAGGAAGAATCGACCGCTCTGGGCTGTCCCTGCCTGACGCTGCGCGACAATACCGAGCGTCCGGTGACGGTGACGGAAGGGACCAATACGGTGGTGGGTCGGGATCCGGAACTGATCGATCGGGTGATGGATGACATTTTGCGTCATGGTGGCAAGGGTGGTCGGGTGCCGGAATTGTGGGATGGTCATGCGGCCCCCCGAATCGCCCGGTGCCTTGTAGAATCCTTTACAACCAGTCTTTGACAGAAAAAAGGGGGACCCGCCGTAGCAGGGAATGACGGGGGATCGACCCAGGATTTTTATTTTGACGTTTTACTCTCGGGGCCCCACCGGGCGACCGTCATGCTCAATGCCTTCACCGTTGATGTCGAAGATTATTTTCACGTCGCGCTGTTCGAAAAACATGTTTCGAGCGATGGATGGTCTTCCATGGAGCAGCGGGTCGAGGGAAACACCGATCGCCTTCTGGAGTTGATGGCAGGCCAAGGGGTTTATGGCACGTTTTTCATTCTTGGATGGGTGGCGGAGCGTTTTCCCGGATTGGTGCATCGGATTGCCACCGCAGGACACGAGGTGGCGAGTCATGGAATGCGTCATCGTCGGGTGACCCTGCAATCGCCGGAGGAATTTTATCAGGATGTCCTTGAGTGCCGGAAACTGCTCGAAGATGTCAGCGGGATGCCGGTGCAAGGCTACCGGGCCTCGACCTATTCGATTGGTCGGGACAACCTGTGGGCCCTGGATGTGTTGGAAAAGGCGGGTTATCGTTACAGTTCGAGCATCTACCCCATTCGCCATGACCTCTATGGCTGGCCGGAGGCACCGCGTTTTCCGTTTTATCCGCGGCAGGGAAGGGGGGAAGGGCGCGGATTGCTGGAAATTCCCGTTTCCACCCTGGAGTGGCATCGCTACCGGGTGCCGTGTGGCGGTGGGGGGTATTTTCGTCTGTATCCGCTGTTCGTTTCGTCGTGGGCCTTGCGTCGTCTCAACGTGGTGGAGGGCAGGAGCGCGGTTTTCTACCTTCATCCCTGGGAACTGGATCCGGGTCAGCCACGTCTGCCGGGTTTGCCGATGAAGGTTCGGTTGCGCCACTATTTGCATCTGGGCCGCGTTGAATCCCGTTTGCAACGGTTGCTTTCGCAATTTTCCTGGGATCGAATGGACCGGGTGTTCGCCCCCTGGCTGGGGGAGGAGGTGGGGGATGGAACGCGGCAATGATCGTGCGGGGACAATCACGGTCCAAACCATGGCGTCGGGGGACCGCGCTGCCTGGGACCGGTTTGTGTTCGCGGCGGGACAGGCGACCTTCTTCCACCGATCGGGTTGGAAACGGGTTCTGGAGGATGCGTTTGGCCATGAAACCCATTATCTCATGGCCCAGGTCGATGGGGTGGTGGTGGGGATCCTTCCCCTGGGGCGGATCAAAAGTGTGTTCTTCGGTGATTCACTGATTTCGACCCCTTTTTGTGTCCATGGAGGAATCGTGGCCGAGGATGGGGCAGTCGCCATGAGGTTGGAACAGGAAGCGGTCGCCCTGGCCCATCGTCTGGGGGTGGACTACCTGGAAATGCGCCCGATCGCACCCATGCACCCGCACTGGTTGGCCAAAGATTTGTACTGCGTTTTCAGAAAAGAAATATCCAACGATCCCGACAAAAATCTTACTGCCATCCCGCGCAAACAACGGGCCGAGGTGCGCCGCGGGATCAACAAAGGTTTGACGGGATCGGTGGATCGGGATGTCGCCGGTGTCTGTTATGACGTTTATGCCGAAAGCGTTCACAATCTTGGGACTCCGGTATTTTCAAAACGGTATTTTTCCGTTCTGAAGGACGAGTTTGGCGATGATTGCGATGCCCTGGTGATCCGTGATGGCCGGGTTCCGGTGGCGGCGGTCCTTAACTTTTATTTTCGTGATCAGGTGCTTCCCTATTATGGCGGGGGGATTGCGGCAGGACGTCAGTTTGGGGCGACTGCGTTCATGTACTGGGACCTGATGAATCGGGCCGCTGCGGAGCGGGGGGTGAAGGTATTCGACTTTGGTCGCAGCAAGGTTGGCAGTGGATCGTATGATTTCAAAAAATATTTTGGTTTTGAACCGATGCCGCTCCACTATGCCTTTCACCTGGTTCGGGGGGCGGGCATGCCCAATGTCAGCCCCAATAATCCCAGGTATCGATTGTTCATCGACCTGTGGAAAAAATTTCCCTTGGGGATCAGCCGCCTTGTGGGACCGATCATCTCCAGGAATCTGGGTTGAGAATAAACCATTGAAAGAAAAAAGGGGTTCCCGCCGTAGCAGGGAATGGCGGGGGATCGCTTCCAAAACGGTGTCACACCGTGTCCGAAAAAACTTCATCCAGTGACTGGGCATCGAAGATGCGGAGGCTCCACTTCTCCAGGGATGGTCGCTCAGCCTTGGCGATCTTTTCGCCAGCCCAATCAGGCACGGTGCCGAAGCGGCGTTGCAACTGGCGAGTCAGCATTTCTGTTTTGCCTCTCTGTTCGCCTCTCTGTTCGCCAATCTGCTCGCCTTCCCATTTACCAGCACTATAGGTGGAGAGTACAAAGCTCGCTTGGTCGTGCAGCTCTTCTTGATAGCGTTCGTAGGCCCTGCGCTCTGTCTCTGGTAATTGCAGGACATCAAGCCTTTCTTTGGCCTTTTTTAGGCCACGAGCTGTAAAATCATCACGAATATCAGAATTTTTCAAAAAATAAACCCACTCATCCAGGGTATCGCGGGCGACATCATCAAAATTTCTCACCTTGATCAAGTAATGCTCTGGGAAAATGGCGGCGACCGAAGGACGTTGGAACAAAGCCTTCTGCCCCTCGTCCAAGGCCAGTTCCTCCTGGGTATGCAATCCCCTGAAAGAAGTATTGCCCACATAGATATAATCGCTGCCGCGCCCCAGATCAAAGTAGAGAATGCTGATGGTGATGACCTTGATGACACTGGCGTAAGGCTTGCCTTCCGTCATATGTTCGGTAATGGCCTTGGCGGTGCTGAAGAGTAACCTCTGTAGATAATCCCACTCTCGTTCGTATTGCAACTCAACGATAATAATTTCATCTCGGGAGTTTTTGATCTTGAGATCGACACGGTTGAATTTGTCGTTACGGGCTTCCTGATTACTTTCACTCTCCAAGATTTCAACGATACGCACATCCTCGCGAAGAAGTTCGGTGAGGAACCCTTCAAGGATTTCAAAATTGGCCTTGCTGCGCAACAGACGTTTCAAGGCCCAGTCGAAGCTGATCAACTGTCGTTGTTTCACTCTTATTGGTCCTCCGTTCTGAAAGGCAACCTGGATTTTTCTGAAAATTTCCGACAAGGTACCACTAATCCAGGATTGTCCAGGATTTCAGCCTTGCAGTCCACTGAATTTTTTCAAAATTGGCTCCTATTGCGTCCAGAATCTGGCCGGATGGACCCATCGGAAGGGACACCCATAATGACTTCTGAAATCCAACCCGGTTCAAAGACTCAACCGCCAGGCGCCCAGAACCCGTTGCTGCCGTTACGTGTTGCCCTGATACGTCAGCGCTATACCCCGTTTGGTGGGGCTGAACGGTTCGTGGAGCGGGCGATGGCGGCTTTGGGCCGACAGGGGATGGCGGTCACGGTGGTGGCGCGGCAGTGGCGGGGCGAGGAGGGGGGCGGTCCGGGCTGTGATCCCTTCTACCTCGGGCGATTGTGGCGTGATCATGGTTTTGCCCGTTGTGTGACGCGGCAATGGTTGCGCCGTCCGGGATGGGTGGTGCAATCGCATGAGCGGATTCCGGGATGCCATTTATACCGGGCGGGCGATGGGGTCCATGCCCAGTGGTTGCACAACCGTGGCCGTTCGCAAAACCGGTTGGCCCGAATGACGACCCGATTGAATCCCTATCACCGTTATCTTCTGGCCATGGAACGGCGCCTGTTTTGCCATCCCGACCTTCGGGCGGTGATTTGCAATTCGGCGATGGTTCGTGATGAAATCATTTCATGGTTCGGGGTCGCCGAGGAAAAACTGCACATCATTCATTCGGGCGTCGATACGCATTTGTTCCATCCCCGTTCGGACGCAGCGGTCGGAAACCGCACCCGCAGGGCGTGGGGAATTCCCGAAGAGGTGACACTGTTTCTTTTTGTCGGTTCGGGGTTTGAGCGCAAGGGGTTGAAACCATTGCTCAAGGCCTTGACACAGGTGCCGGGGGCCTGGTTGCTGGTGGTGGGACGTGATGCCCAGGAGGCCGGGTTTCGCAAACTGGCAGTGCGGGTCGGGGTTTCCGACCGGGTTCGGTTTGCCGGTGGCCAGAAGGATGTCCTTCCTTATTACGCGGCGGCGGACGCGGTGGTCCTGCCGACCTTGTATGATCCCTTTCCCAATGTCGCCTTGGAGGCGATGGCGTGTGGTTTGCCTTTGGTAACCTCCTACCAGTGCGGCGCACGGGATTTTCTGGACGAGGGAAAGGGGGGGGTGTTGTGTGATGCGCTGGACGTCCCGGCGCTGGCAGGTCATTTGCACGATTTGATGGATGCCAGGCGGCGGCACGACCTGGGTATGACAGGACGCGCCGTCGCGGAATCCTTGAGTTGGGAGCGGATGACCGCCAGCCTGGAGTCCTTGTACCGCAAGATTTTTTGAACAGGTTTTCTTGAAGGCATGGGTCTGCGCGATCCGGCCACACAGACAATGGCCAAGAGGGATCCGTGAACAGGTTGTCAGGAGCGGTTCATCCAATCTTTTTCATCGGTTATCCCGCGGCACGCAATTCCTCACGGATCACTTGGCGAAGCGTCTCTTCCAGGGGTTTTTTGCTCATCTTAAGATAAGTACGCAAGGCGTTGTTGATCATGATCTGGTAACCCGTTCCAGCCTCTTCGGCAAGACGACGGAATTCCGCAATGACATCATCGGAAAGATTGATGGTGATCCGGGTCCTTCCTGTCTGGGGAAGCACAGGACCTTGTTTACCTTGGCTGAAATCATATTCTGTTTTCATGGCTCAACCTCCATATTGTTTGCATTCGTTTTGTGTCGCACGGCGGGCAGAAATGATGCGAACATTGTCTTCGCCTCGGTAGGTGTACACGACCACCAGGATGCGACCATAAAGGTCCATTCCGATGTTCACAGAACGTTCTTCATCAACGGAATCCTCCTCAATCGTTACCGACAATGGGTCGTCCAAAACGGTCGCCGCTTCCGTGAAAAGAATGCCGTGCCTTTTCCAGTTGTTTTCGGCTTTGGCCGGATCGAATTCAATGATCATGAGAGCAGTGTATGCATATCTGGTGCATATTGCCAATCTTTTCTTGACGCCATCCCAATAACTGCCATACCGTCGGAATCGGAGCTTGAACACCTCCACAAATGGTCCTGCTGAACTAGAAATAGCCGGGGCCGGGCAGTGGCGGGGCGCCAGGCTGGACAGCGGGCGTCACGACCGAGGGTGGCGGTGAAGCCACGGGATCCTGACGCGCCACGAGTTCGGTCTTTCGCGGTCCGTCGGCATCGATGCGATAGAAGAAATAATCCCTGCGGCTTTGCCCCTTGTCGTCGAAGAAGACAACTCCCGCAGCGCCATAAACCCTTTGTCCCCCCTTGAGAATGGCTGTCCAGGGTTGACCCGACATCCGGGCTTCACGCAATGCCTGGGCAACCAGGGCGATGGAATCGTAGGCCAGCATGTCCAGGGGGGTGGGTGTTTCCTTCCAGGTTTGCAGGAAGGAGGAGGCAAATCGGTTGCGCGCGACATCGTCGGTATCACAAAAATAAGCCCCGCGGAGAAAATCGGTTCCCTCCCGGAACAGTTCCGGTTTGTTCCACAGGGAGGTCCCAAGGAAGGTGACCTCGGGTTGGCGTACCTTGAAGAAGGCGGCCTGGGGGAGGATCAGGCGGACATCCTGGGCGTTGGCGGGGACGAAAAGGGCGTCGAAGTCGGCTGCGGATTTTAAAGTGGCCTCCTTGTCACCGGGGTCGGCATTGATCAGCGCCTTGATCCATGGGGAGAAATCACGGGTTCCCGAGGGAAAGAAGGTGGCGCGGGCGATGGTTCCCCCCAGTTTTTGCACCTCATCGGAAAAGGCCTGGGTGAGAAGATTGCCATATTCGGTATCGGGGGCGAGAATGGCGAAGCGACGCAATTTTTTTTCCTCGATCGCAAAGCGGGCCATGTATTGCCCTTCGCTTTCGGGTCGGAAGGCGTTTTGCAGAACGCTGGATCCAGGAATGACGATGCCGGAGCGGGGATTGAGGGTGATGATGGGAATGTTGTAACGGGCGGCGACTTCGGCGGCGGCCTTGGCCTCTTCGTGAAAGACCGGTCCGATGATGGCCCCGACACCATCGGCACGGAATTGCTCGATTGCTTGCCGCGCCGGATCGGCCTTGCCGTGGCTGTCGGCAACGCGGAGGACGATTCGGGTGTCGGGATAGTCACGGAGCGCTTTTTTGGCCGATTTGAGAAGGTTTTTGCCGGTTCCCGCCTTGTCCCCGGTCAGGGGGAGAAGCAGGCCCAGGACCAATTCGGACTGGCTGTCGGATGGCGCGAGGCGACGCTGGGCTTCCTGGGAGGTCAGGTCGCTTGAGCGCGCCGACTGCCAGAAGGATTGGGCCCCCTGTGTTCCTGAAGCCCCCCCTTCCTGATGATGACGGTCTCCGAGGATCAACGCGAACATGGGGGTCAGGGGCGACGTGGGCGGCTGGACGGCATGAAGCTGTTCGAGCCGTCCCGTCTCCAGTTGATCGATGCTTGCCAGGGCCATGCGTGCCAGATCGGGGGCCAGGGGGCCGGATGGCCATCCCTGGAACAGGCGTTGCGTCGTTTCGGCGTTGCCGTATTGAAGATAGCTTTTGAGGAATCGTTGCCAGGTGGCGGACGCCAGGGGTGTTGGGGCATGGGCAACCCGGACCCAGCTGGTCCACGCTCCGGGAAGATCGCCCTGCCGGGCCTGGATATCGCCGACAAGGGACAGGCTTTCCCAGGCGAAGGGTTCCCCGGATCGAACCGAGGCATCGACCAGGGTTGGCAAGGCCTGTTCGATTTGATCCTGAAGCAGAAGGGTTTCACCCAGGCGGAAACGGGCTTCGTTGGCCTGGGGCAGGTGTCCGAATTCCTGGATGGCCCGGCGAAACAGGAGCAGGGCGGCATCGAACTGGTTCTTCTCGACAAGGCCCTTGGCCTCTGCGATCATCCCTTCGGGCGTGTCGAAAGCCGCCACCGGTTTTTTTGTCTCCGTGTCGGATTGAGCGGCGACGGGAGGCCGCCCCTCACGTTCGGCCCGTTCAACGGATTGTTCCGCCGGCGGTCGTGCCGGTTTGTCGGCGACCTGGGTGGCGCATCCGGCCAGGAGGAGCAGGACAAGGGAAAAGGGGAGAAGATTCCGACGAATTCCCGGGCGTCGTTCGGGCAGGGGTGTCGGTACATGGCGGCGGTTGTCGCAGGTTGTTGCGCGCATGGAACGTTCCATGAAGGGAGGTCCTCGATTGAAAGAAGATGATCCAACGTTGTACATCGTTCCCACGCCCATAGGCAACCTTGAGGATATGACATTTCGTGCCGTTCGGGTTTTGCGGTCGGTTTCCTGTATTCTTGCGGAGGATACCCGCCAGAGCGGCATTCTCTGCCGCCATCATGAAATCTTCACGCGCCGGGTGAGTTTCAACGAACACAACGGCGCCCAACGGATTCCCTGGATTATCGACGAGATGAAGCGGGGGGCTTCGTTTGCCCTTGTCAGCGATGCCGGCTGTCCAGGAATCAGCGATCCGGGACAACCCTTGATTCGCGAGGTCGTCGCATCTTCGTTGCGTCTGGAAGTCCTGCCGGGACCGTCCGCGGTCCCCACCGCTCTGGCCGGCAGTGGTTTTGTCGCCAACAGCTTTCTTTTCGAGGGATTTCTGCCGCGCAAGGGAAAGGAACGCCAAGCCATCCTTCAAGCCCTGGCGACCGAACGTCGAACCATGGTGCTGTTCGAATCACCTGTGCGCCTGGTTGCGACCCTGGAGGATCTTGCGCGGATCATGGGACTCGATCGAAGGGCGGTGGTGGCGCGGGAATTGACGAAAATTCATGAAACCTGGCATCGGGGCAGCCTGAAGGACCTGGTCGAGGGGTTTGTCCAAACGCCACCCCGGGGGGAAATGGTGATCGTGATCGAGGGAGCGGTCAAGCGTTTGGTCGCCGTCGATCCGGAAGAGATCGATCTTTTGATCGATGGCGCCCTGGCTGAAGGGATGGGGGTCAAGGAAATCGCCCGGTCGGTTGCCGAACGGACCTCTTCAAGCCTCCGTGACGCCTATGACCGGGTCTTGCGGCGGAAACCTTCCCCATGACCTTCCCGCGCCGATGGCTGGGCCGACAGGGGGAACTCCAGGCGCAACGCTTTCTTCGTTCCAGGGGGTGTCGTCTCCTTGACAGGAATTATTCCACCCCGATGGGAGAAATCGACATCGTTGCCAGGGATGGCTCGGTTGTCGTGTTTTGTGAAGTCCGGACGCGGAGTCAGACGACGACCGATGCCGACGCCATCGCCATTGCCGGCGAATCGGTCGGCGTGGTCAAACAGAATCGTTTGCGGAGACTTGCCGAATCCTATCTCCAGAGTCATCCCAAGCTGGGTCAGTGTGACTGTCGTTTCGACGTGATCCTGGTTGGCTGGCGATCCGGTCAGTGGAGGATTGAATGGATCAGGGATGCCTTTCGTCCGGGTTGGTAGCGACGGTGATGGACTCGGGTCGAGAGGCGAAGATGCTATTTTTTGACTTGCCTTGTCGGGGTATGAACCGGATGATGACGGGGGCGGTGGCCAGGGTATCGCGAAAACGATCTCCCGATGTCTTGCCGCTTGCAGTTCATCAAAGTCAGGACGAATCGAGGTGCGGCATGAACAGGACCGTGAAGGGCATGACTGTGGTCGGGATGCTTCTGTCCCTGGGAGGATGCGCCCCCATGATGGCTGGAGGGGGACTGGTCGCCACCAACGCTGTGGCGGAGCGGCGGGGACCCGACAGCTTCATCGAAGACAACTGGGTGGCCTGGAAGATTCGCAGTGCCTACATCAGCAGCGACAGGGTCCAGGCGGGAAACATCAACGTATCGGTCTACAATGGCCGGGTGCTTTTGACCGGAACCGCCTCTTCCAAGGATGAAATCCGCGAGGCCATCGCGATTGCCAGGAAAACCCGGGGGGTGACCGATGTCTCCTCGGAACTGGCGGTTCAGCATGCGACCGCCATGGAACTGGCCGAGGACATTTGGATCAGCAACCAGGTCAAGATCAAACTGTTGGCCGATCAGAAGGTGCGCGGCCTGGACATTCATGTCGAAACCACCAAGGGGGTGGTGTTTCTGACCGGGATGGCCAAGACGGTCCCCGAACGTGATCGCGCCATCGAAATTTCCCAGGGGGTCAAGGGGGTCCGCGAGGTGGTGTCCTATATCGAGGTCGAGGGAAAATCCTTACCCCTGGCGGGACAGGACTCAGGGGAACGGATTGGCAAGCCGGGCAACCGCGTGGTCGATCCAAGGCCTGATCGTTCGAGGAAGGAGTGATCGGTGGGTTTGGGCCGGGTCATTCCCGAACCGGTGCGGCGTGGTCTGGAAGAACTTCTGGGCGACGACCGGTTTTTTACCGCCACGGCGGCCCGCGAGGCCTACGCCTGGGACAATACCGGTTACCGCCATCTTCCCGATGCCGTTGCCCTGGCCCGGAGCGAGGAAGAGGTCCGCGCCATTCTTCGTTTATGCCTGGAATACCGGGTCGGCGTGACGCCGCGGGGGGCGGGAACCGGAAATGTGGGGGGGGCGTTGCCGGTCCAGGGGGGGCTGGTGCTTTCGACCCAACAGATGAACCGGATCATCGAAATCTCGACCGATGACCGTTATGTGGTGGTGGAGTCGGGCGTCGTCAACGGCGATCTGCAAAAACGGCTCGAATCGTTGGGATTGTTCTGGCCTCCCGATCCCTCCTCGGCCCGATCATGTACCATCGGCGGCAACATCGCCATGTGTTCCGCAGGACCCGGGGCAGTCCGCTGGGGGGTGACCCGGGACTGGGTATTGGGGTTGGACGCGGTATTGATGGATGGAACGAAAATTCGTACCGGGGGCCGCACGACCAAGGGGGTGGTGGGGCTCGACCTGACCCGGTTGCTGGTCGGCTCGGAGGGGACCCTGGGGGTGGTGACGCGGGCCATCCTTAAACTGGCACCGATCCCGGAAGAACGTTTGCTGTCGCGCCTTTCCTTTTCCAGTGTGGAGGCGGCGGCGGTGGCGGTCAACCGTCTGTTGTCGGGACGTCAGGTCCCCTCGGCCATTGAATTTCTCGATCATTCCGCTCTGGATCTTCTGCGGCGGGAAACGGCGCTGACCCTGCATCCGGAAGCCAGGGCGATGCTGTTGCTGGAAGTTGCTGGGGCGGCGGCGGGATTGCGGCAACAGGTCGCCGAAATGCTGCGGGAGATCGAAACACTCCATCCCCTGGAATGCACGACCCCGGTCACGGGGGAGGCGGCGGCAGCGGTTTGGGCGGCCCGAAGCGCCCTTTCACCCATCCTGAAAAAACTGGCGCCCAAAAGAATCAACGAGGATGTCGTTGTTCCTGTTTCACGCCTTCCTTCCCTGATGGCGGGTCTGGCGGGTATTTCCGCCGAATCGGGGATTCCGATCGTCAATTTTGGTCATGCGGGCAATGGAAACATCCATGTGAACCTGTTGGTGGATCCCGCGGACCGGGCGGTCATGGATCGGGTTTGCGGCGTGTTGGACCGGGTGTTTCGTCTGGTGCTCGATCTGGATGGCTCGCTTTCCGGAGAACATGGCGTCGGCATCCAGAAACAGGCGTACATCGCCTGGGAGTTGGACGAGGGATCCTTGAGACTGCAACGGGAAATCAAGAGGATTTTCGATCCGTCGGGACTTTTGAATCCGGGCAAGGTCTGGCCCCCTTGCCTAAAAAGAGGGGAAAAAAATGCCGCGCCGATTGACAAACCGGTGAATCATCAATAGAATGAATAGGTTTTTCACTGGAGATACTGCCATGACCAAGATCGCTGAAATCATCCTTCCGGAAGGCTATCGTCCTTCGGAAAACGAAACCTACATGGAACCCCGTCAGAGGGCGTTCTTCTATCGTCTGCTGGGCGAATGGAAGAAACAGCTTCAGGAGGAGGCGACCAAGACGGTATCGGTCATGACGGAGGAAAAAGCGGTCTTTGCCGATCCCGCCGACCGGGCGACGCTGGAGACCGACCGCAACTTTGAATTGCGTACCCGTGATCGTGAACGCAAGTTGATCTCCAAGATTGAACGGACCATGGAGGCCATCGAGGCGGACGATTACGGCTATTGCGAAGAGTGCGGCGTCGAAATCGGATTGAAACGTCTGGAGGCCCGACCCGTCACCGATCAGTGCATCAGTTGCAAGACCCGGGCGGAAAACCGGGAAAAAGTCGTCCGCACCTATGAGGATGAATGATCGAGTGCCGGCCAAACCCAATACGATACCTGCCGTTCGGACGCAAACACGTTTGGAACCCGACCCGGCCCCCGCCGTTTCCGTGGTCATTCCTTTTTTCAATGAGGAAAAAAATGTCGCACTGCTTCTTGACAAGGTGCGGCGGGTCATGGAGGGGTTGGGCGGAAGTTTTGAAATCGTCTGTGTCAATGATGGCAGTACGGATGGGACCGAGGGAATACTCGACGCCATCGCCGCGGAGCATTCCCGGATCCGATTGGTTCACTTCCGGCGCAATCATGGCCAGACGGCGGCGATGATGGCCGGATTCGAATTTTCCCGCGGAGCGGTGGTCGTGACACTCGACGGCGACCTCCAGAACGACCCGACCGATATTCCCCGACTGCTTGAAAAACTTGAAGAAGGCTATTCGCTGGTTTCCGGCTGGCGCAAGGACCGCAAGGACGATGCCCTTCGGCGCAACCTGCCCAGTCGTGTCGCCAACCGGCTCATCTCCTCGATTTCCGGTATCCACCTGCATGACTATGGCTGCACCCTCAAGGCCTACCGTCGGGATATGATTCGCGGCATGCACCTTTATGGGGAGATGCACCGTTTTGCCCCGATCTATGCCAGTTGGCAGGGGGGGCGCGTCGCTGAAATACCCGTGGCCCATCATCCCCGTATCCATGGGGTGTCCAAATATGGTCTGAACCGAATTTTCAAGGTGCTTCTGGATCTGATGGTGGTGAAGTTTCTGGGTGACTACCAGACAAAGCCGATCTATGTCTTTGGCATGTTCGGTTTTTTATGTTTTCTTCTGGCGGGTGGGGCGGGGGTGTACGCTTTGTATTTAAAATTTGCCCAGGGTATTTCACTGATTCAGACGCCTCTGCCCCTGCTGGCGGTATTCTGCGCGGTTTGTGGTGTCCTTTCCATTTTGATCGGTCTGATCGGAGAATTGCTGGTACGGATCTATTATGAAGTCCAATCCAAGCCCATCTATCATGTCCTTCGGACTGTGAACATGGATGAAGGTGTCTGAATTTGTGTGGCATCTGTGGCTTCCAGGGGCAGGGCGAACGTCGGCATCTGCTGGCGATGACCCGGGCCCTTTCCCATCGGGGTCCGGATGGCGAGGGATTTTTCGAATATCCGGAAGATCGTCTTTTCTTGGGTCACCGACGTCTTGCGATCCTTGACGTGGCGGCGGGCGTTCAACCCATGGCCAACGCCGACGGCACCGTCCAGGTTGTATTCAATGGAGAAATCTACAACCATGGATTGTTACGGCGGGAACTCGAATCCATGGGCTACCGCTTCCGGAGCCATCATTCCGATACCGAAGTGCTCGTTCATGGGTACCAGGCCTGGGGAGAGAATCTGCCACAACGCCTGAATGGCATGTTTGCCTTTGCCATCCATGATCGCCGTGGCCGGAAGGTGTTCATGGCCCGGGACCGCTTTGGCAAGAAACCACTTTATTATGTTCATCAACCGGGTTTTTTTGCCTTTGCTTCGGAAATCCGTTCATTGTTGCAGCATCCCGGGGTTCCGGACGATTTGGATGCCGAGGCCATTCGCGGCTTTTTTGCCTATTGTTTTTTCCCGGCGCCGTCCACCCCTTTTCGGGCCATACGCAAATTGCCCGGAGGGCAGTGCCTCGTGTATGACATGAGCCGTTTCACCCTGGAGATTCGCCCCTACTGGGGATTTCATGTGACTCCGGACCCGGAGCTGTCGCACGCCGATGGCGACCGGCTGGCCGAGGAACTCCTGGGTCTGCTGGAAAATGCGGTCAACCGACGGCTGGAAAGTGATGTCCCTCTGGGGTTTTTGCTGAGCGGCGGGGTTGATTCCAGCGCCATTCTCGCCCTGGCCGCCCGAACCCTGCCGGTCGATCGGTTGCATACGTTTTCCATTGGTTTTGCCGAGGCCTCCTTCGACGAGTCGGCGCATGCCCGTTTCATGGCCCAGACTGCCGGAAGTCGGCATTGGGAGCGGTCGTGTACCCTGAATGATGCGCGGATTGACCTGCCCGCTCTGCTCGAACGCTGGGATGAACCCTTGGGCGACGGTTCCATTCTGCCGACCTACATGGTCTGCCGTTTCGCTCGTGAACGTGTCACGGTGGCCCTGACCGGAGATGGCGGCGATGAAATGTTTGCCGGCTACGATCCGTTCCAGGCATTGCATCCCTCCGGGTATTTCAATCGATGGGTGCCGGGATGGCTTCGCTCCGCCCTGTATGTCCTGTCCCTGAAGTTGCCGATTTCCGAACGGAACATGGGTCTTGATTTCAAGATTCGCAGTTGGTTGAAGGGGGTGCGTCATGCGCCCGCCTATTGGAATCCGGTGTGGATGGGGGCGCTCTCCCAGGAGGATTTGTCACTCCTTTTTGGACGCCCTGCCCCGTTGGACGAGGTGTACGCCCAGGCTCTGACGGCCTGGGAATCCTGTCCCTCACCCAATATCGTCGACCGCAGCCTGGAATATTTTACCCGTTTCTATCTTCAGGACGATATTCTTACCAAGGCGGATCGGTGCAGCATGATGGTCGGAATGGAATTGCGGTCTCCATTTCTGGATAATGATGTCGCTGCCTTTGCCGCCCGGTTGCCCCACGATCTGAAGATTCGCCGGGGGCAACAAAAGTGGATTCTCAAGAAGGCTTTGGCGGGAGTGGTGCCGCAATCGATACTTCAACGACCCAAAAAAGGGTTTGGCATTCCCCTGGCACGGTGGCTCAAGGAGTTGCCGATGCCCGAGGCCGGTCGGGAGGCGGAAGTCATGAACATTGGCTGGTTGCGGCAACTATGGCAGGAACATCGGGAAGGCCAGAGAGACGCCCGCCATGCCCTTTGGTGTTGGATGACGCTCAATACGTTTCTTTCGGGCATTCCTTCCAGGTCAGGAGGCCAAACAGGCCAGGTACGGGATCTCTGATCGTCTCAAGGTCGGTGTCTCTTCGGAGGTGACCGTGGTTCATCGATATGAAACGACATTTTATGATATGACCACCCGGGTGAATGTCCGATCGGCGCGGATCATCACCCGTCTGATGCAGCAACAATTACCTGTACAGAGCGTGGTGGATTTTGGATGCGCTCAGGGGGGGTGGTTGACGGCCTGGCAGGAATTGGGGATCGTGGATCTGATGGGGGTCGATGGCCACGATGTCGCGCAGGGACGCATGCTGATCGACAAGCGCCTTTTTTTCCAGGCCGATCTGCGTCATCCGGTGCGTTTGGGAAGACGTTTCGATCTGGTCGAAAGCGTGGAGGTGGCGGAACATCTTCCGGTGGAACACGCTGCCGACTTTGTCGCCACCCTGGTGCGGCATGGCGACCTGGTGTTGTTTTCCGCCGCCCCTCCCGGGCAAGGGGGGGAATATCATGTCAACGAGCAACCTTATGAGTACTGGCGGGACCTTTTTCTTGCCCAGGGATACCACCTGTTTGACTTTCCTCGCTGGGCGGTACGCAATCATCCCCAGGTGCAATCATGGTATCGTTACAACCTGTTCCTGTATGTCCACGAGGGGGCGGTGGAGCGTTTGCCCGAGGCGGTACGTCGGCATGGTCTGCCTCCGGGGGCACGCATACCCGATTTGGCCCCATTGTTCATTCGTTTGACACGCCAGGTGGTTCGGTTGTTTTCCGTGAAGACGCAAACCGCCATCAGCCAATGGTTGGCTCGATGGCGATGAAGTTTTTCCAGGTTTGGCGGTTTGGTCCTTTCATTGCCGGTTGGGGTTTGACCGGTTTTCGCCTTTTTTCCGGGCGATCAGATCCTTCAGGCGGTGTTCGAGGACGGTTTCGGCATGACGGCCTGTCAAAAGAACCCGCAGGGTCCGCCAGATGCGGTAGGGCCGGCTCAAATAACCAATCATGTAATTTGTAGTCATAAAAAATAGTCGATAGGCTCCCAATGCTTTTGGGCCGACATGGTCGTTGAACGTCAGGAGCGGCAGGCGTGAATAATCGCCGTTCAAGGAGGTCAAGGCCATGAAATACGAATCGTTGATGACCAAACGGCCCGATTGCACCAGGTTTTTGAAGATGACTGTTCCGGGATAGGGAGAAAAAATGTTGATGCTGACCTCATCGACTCCCAGGAAGGCCAACCTGAAGCCGAACAGAAAAGTTTTGACCATCTGGCGGAGTGTTTCTCCGGGGAAACCGATGATCAGGTTGGTCCGTAGCACCAGACCCAGTTTGTGGGCCACCCGCAGGGAATCCACCATGCGGTCCAGTGATATTTTCTTGGCGATGGCCTTGAGCGTTTCCTGGGAACCGCTTTCCGGGGCGTAGACCAGGTAGTTGCACCCGGTCTTCTGGAACAGGGTCAGGCTTTCTTCATCGAGCGCTTCGCTGCGGGTTCCGGAGGGGAGGGACCATTGGATGGCGATATTTTTCTCCAGGAGACGGTTGCAGAAGGCGATGGCCCAGGTTTTATTGGTGATTGCCGTCAGATCGTAGAGTTGGATGGCCTTGATGTCGTACTTCTGAATATAAGTTGTGATCTCATCGACGACATCCGCGACGTCGCGCAGGATATAGCGGGTAGTCCACATTTCCTCGCTTGAACAGAAGGTGCATCGGTAGGGACAGCCGCGGGAAATCATCAGCGGCATGTCGCGTTCCGACTGCACGCCGTAGGATTTTCCCGCCTGCCAGAATTTTTCCAGATAGCCTTCCGGCCAATGTGGCCAGGGAATCCGGTCGATGGAGCGGATGCGTGGATGCGCCGGTTGTTGCTGAAAGACGCCTTGATCATCCAGAAAGGAGACCCCTGTCAACAGTCGGGGATCTTCACCCCGGAACAGACATTCCGCCACGTTGGCCAGGACCTCTTCTCCCTCGCCGTGAACACACAGATCCAGTTCTGGACAATCCCGGAGGATATATTCGGCCAGGGCGGTGGCGTGTTCGCCGCCGCCCAGGAACAATGCCTTGGGGCAATGTTCCCGGAGTCTTTGGATCAAGGACCGTTGTACGGGCCATTCTCCGGAAAACATCAGTGAGAAGCCAATGAGGTCGGCATCCACTGGAACCATTTGGACGATGCGGTCAAAGGTGAGGCCATGCGCCCGAAATCCAGGAAGATTTGGAATTGGCCAGGATTGGTTGAGCCCTTCGGCGATGGCATCGATCAGCAGGGCTTCGATCCCTTGTTTCCGGAGATAACCCAGAAGATAGGCCATGCCAATGGAGGGAACCGCCTCATTGTTGATGGAATTGTCCGAGAATACGATGGGACCCCGGACCAGGACGACACGGGTCCTGGTTCTTCTTTCCGATCGTTCATTCGTCACTTTGTTGTCCATAATTGTTTATATCTTGAAAAAATAGTGAAAGAAAAAAGGGGGCTGGGGGATTGCCCCCAGGGTTTTGACTTTGTTTCTAAAGAATATCAAGAGTGGAACTCGGATCGAAGCGTCCCAGGTTGATACTGCCACCATCGTGCAGGATGGTAACCCTGCCTTTCAGCTTTGGCCAGAGATCCGCGGAGCGAAAGTGCAGAAGACGGGGCGATGACGGTCGTGATGCGTCCGTATGAACCAGGGTGATGCCCTGGTCCCATGGCCAATGCAGGTTTTTTGAGTTGTCATCGAAGCGGATTCCGGCGATGTCCACAGGATTGGGACCGGCAGTGGAAAGAAGGAAGTCGCCACCGGCTTGAAACAATGTTGGATCCGGATGCCAGGTTCCCTGGGAATTACCGGGAAGGTGGTGTTCGATGGTTTGCGTCGCGGCGGGAAGTCGAGGGGACTGGAACTGGGGGGACAGGCGCAGCATGGCGGTGTTTTGGCCTGAATTGCGCCACTGGATCGCCAGGGAGGGGCCGTTCACGGGTTTTTCCTCCAATCGAATTTCCAGGGAGCGATGATTGTTCAGCAGGAAAACGCCACGGTCACCCAGACCAGGATTCCAGGCGGTGACATGGGAAATGGTGCGCGATGAAGAAGAACCGTCGCCATCATGGGGCAGAGAGACGCCACAGGATAGGGCTCCGTGAGAGAGATGGAAAAACAGGATTGATATGTCATTATACGCCACATCCTGGCAGGGATGGCTTGGATCAAGGAGAATTTCGACCTGCTCCGGCGGAAATGAGTAGTTTTGTCTTCTGTCTGCGAAGTGGCGCAAAATGTTTGGATAGTCGCGAATCCCTTTGTAAATGTTATGCAATAATTGATCACCCATAAGCCCAAAAAGAACAAGTCCGCTCAGAAGCACTATTTTACCCTGGAGGGATGGCAACAGACGTTTGAAGATTATGAGCGGTTCTCCCTTGCGCCCGATGAGAGCGATTCCCGCTGCCAGGGTGCTGGCGACGATGACGTTCAGCACCAACGTGGTGACCTCGAACACGCGAACGAACAGATGACCCGGATGGTTCAAATGGAAGTCCAGCATGGAAGCCATGCAAACGGAAATGAAAAGGGTCAACCAGAACAGGAGTTCCAAACGACGGCCCGGAGTGAACCACCAAACGCCCAGGCCCAGAAGGATGACGGAAATAATGTTTCCTCTGTAGAATGTGGTCCATTCCGTCACTGCCAGGGGAACTGCGTGCAGGTTGTGGGACAGGATGCCGATGAGGTCGGGTTTGATGTGGTTATCGATGTTGAAGTTTTGATGGTAGTTCAACAGAGGGAAAAACAGAGGAAGCAGCAGGCTGAAAACAGTTACACAGGTGGTGGCGGTCATCCACAGAAGGGGGCGACGGCGTATTGGTCGATCGGCGATGGCATACCACAGCCAGATGACCAGGGTTACCAGAGCCCACATTTTGCCAATGGCATGCCACAATCCCATGATCGGAAGGAGGAACAGCAACAGGGGGGCGCTCCGTTGCCGCCAGCGGATGATTGCACCCCAGGACAGGAAGGCCATTCCCAATACCGTATTGGAGTGGGGGGTGGATAGCAGGGGAAGTCCACCCATCAGCATGATGGAAAACAAGGCCAGGGCGATTCCGGTTGTGCTTGCGGGGCAAAGCTGCCGCAACCAATAGTAGAACCCCACCAAATAAAGAAAATGACCCGCCATCACAAGCAGATCATGGCCTGCTTCCAGGGAGAATCCAAGTGCGTGCAGTCCCAACAAGGTGATGGAATGCAGTGGATAGGGTTCGATTGTGGCGCGAACGAACAGATCCCAGGCAAATCTTTTGGACCTGTCTGAAAGTTCTGGATCCTGAAGATCAAGAGTTTGAATGCTTTTCAAGGCCGGGCAGTTTCTGTCGAAACATTCGGCCATGCGCACGGCGTGAAAGATGCGCACATAGCTGTCATCCACCTCGACGGGGAGTTCCCGGACAAGGATTGGATAAACGACATAGGCCATGTGAACAATTAGTGTAACAATAAAAATAAATTTTACTATTTTTTCAGCGTTTCCAGAAGTCTGGCCGAAGGGACGGGATGGTTGGCCGGAGGTTGGGTTTGCCCTTGCGGAGGACTGGATGTATTTCCATGGTGCATTAAAAGTCATACTTTAATATATCCATTGTCCTGCGACACAATTCGCGACCAAAATCGGTCCACATTCCCTCACCCCAGTAACGGTAGCAGCTTGTCTGCGAGGTCAGGAGGTGGAACAGGGCGTTGCGATAGCGGTATTCGTGGGCGACGGCTTTGGGATCGGGGATTTTTTGATGGAACAGGACGCTGGCCTCTTCCATGGGGCCCAGAACGTGTTCGTATCCTTTGACCCAGGAAATGTGATGGGTCCATGATCCGCCGTCGATATGGAAATGGGCGTCTTCCTTTTTAAGATCCGCGATCACCAGGGCAAGGGATTCGGGACCGGCGCCAGGGCGCATGCGCTCCCAGATGCGTCGTTGAAACAGGGGTTGCACGATCGGTAAATCGATGTCCCGAACCCCCGAGGCCAGCAAATGTTCCAGGTATTCGGTCACATTCATGGCGGGATGCCGGCTGCCGGAACATTCCCGCATGACGTCGATGTATTTGGGGGGAAATTCGTTCATCATCACCCCGCCGTTTTCGCCATCGGCAATCTGGGTCACGAGGGGTGGAATGGTTTTTCCCGCCAGGGAAACAAGGGGACGTCCTTTGGCCTCGTAGTAGGGTTGCATCTGTCCGACCAGTTTGGTGTCGGATCCCTGGGTTTTGATGATGGCGATGATGCTTTCGCTGCGGCCATCGGAATGGGTGCAGACCAGGCGGTGGGGCAGATAAGGTTGTCGGGAGGGGGCGCCGGTCTCGGGTTCTTCGACGGTGTGTTCCTGCACCAGGACCCACTGGTAACCGTTTTCCTTGAGGGTGCGTACAAAATGCCAGGCGACATCGGGATGATTGGGCAGGGCCATCTCCGAAGGGGAAAAACCCCGGACCCGGCGGAGTGCCTCGACTCCGAAAATGGCCGCGAAATGATGGCGCCAGGCCGCGACATGAAGACGGTAGTCCGCGACCGGGGTCGAGGGGGCCACCGGATGGCCCCAGGGAACCCCCAGCCACTCCACGCACCGGCGATAGTCGGGCGATTGGGTGATCTCCCGAAGATCGGCGATCGCATCATCGGCCCCCATTTTTTTTAGTCCATGAAACAAGGTGCCCGAATAGTCGAACATGACCCGCGGGGATCGCCCTTCGTGAACCAATTGTTTGATGATCCGGCCCATGCGGCGATAACAGTCGAGAAAGACTGGCGCATTATGGTTATCGCCCATTCCGGGGTGATCCATCATGAACTTCAAATTGCTGATGACCTCCGCTTCGTGCAAGGGTCCGCGACCTGCCGGGACCAGGGGCTGGTGCATGTGCAGAGTGATGGCGAAGGCACTTTGGATGGATGAAAAGGATCGATCGCTTTCCGAAAGGAAAACAGGGCGTTCCCGATCACCGGCCAGGATCTGGTCGAGCCATTCGTCCGAACCGGACAGATTGGGCAGACCATCGAGGGAGTCAGGCAGTTGGTTCATGTGGGCTCCGGCGTGCCGAAAACTATTGTGGGTCCAGGGGGATCATCCCCCTGGTGGGGACCGGGGCAAAGCCCCGTCGGCATCATTTGTGGCGGATGAACTCGTAGATATTGAGATAATCCTGACCCGGATGGTTCCACGAATAATCCATGTTTAGGCCATTGGTGCGGATTCTTTTCCAGAACTCATGATTGTGGTAGAGGCCGAACGCACGAAACAATGCCGACTCGATCCCGGCATAATCAGCCGATTCGAAGACAAAGCCGTTTTTTTCCTCCATGGGCTTGGGGGCGAAATCCCAGTCGAAGACGGTATCGACCAGCCCGCCGACCGCACGCACGATGGGAACGGTGCCGTAGCGCATGGCGATCATCTGCGTCAATCCGCAGGGTTCGAACAGGCTGGGAACGATGAACATGTCCGACCCGGCATAGATCAGTCGCGACAATTCCTCATTGAAGCCGATTTCAAGGTGGCAGTGGGGGTTGTCGTTGAGATGATGCTTCAGGTGCCAGAAATAATCGTTGATGCCATATTCGGGACTCGTCCCCAGAAGGATGAACTGGGCATGGTTCTGGATGGCGGTGAACAGGGCATGGCGGATCAGGTGGACCCCCTTCTGGGTATCGAGGCGGCCAACATAGGAGACGATCGGTCGGTCGCAATCTGCCAACAACAGACGCTGACGCAGAGCGGTCTTGTTGGCGCGCTTTCCCGGAAGATCGTCCGCATCCTGAACCGAAAAATGGTGCGGAATGTGCGGATCCCATTCAGGGTTCCACATTTCATAATCCAGTCCGTTCAGGACGCCGCCAAACTTTGAACTGAATCGGTGCAGCGTGTGACCCATGCCGTAGCCCTGATCGGTATGCATCGCCTCCCAGGCATGTTTCCGTGAGACGGTCGTGACAAAATTGGCATAGACGATGGCGGACTTGGTAAAATTGATGGCAAAGGGGTTGTGGTCGTCCCCCATGCGCTCCAGAGAAAAATAATGTTCCGGATGATTGAGTCCGGTGGCATACAGGGCTTCCATGCCGGCATGGCCCTGGTGCTTGAAATTGTGGATGGTATGGATGACCCGGGAATTCGTCATCCCCAGGGGGGCATAGATTTCGTAGAGAAGCGGCGCCGTCAGGCCCGTCTGCCAGTCATGCGAATGGATGATGTCGGGTCGCTTTCCCGATTTGTACATGAATTCAAGGGCGGCCCGGGTGAAAAAGGCGTAACGCATCGCTTCGTCGTGGAAGCCATAGAAGGAGCCACGATTGAAGAAATGGTCATTGGAATGTGGATCGATGAAAAAACAGAGTTGGCCATGAACGTGACCCGAATGGACCGTACAGTGGATGGCGCCATTCCACCAGGGGACCCACAGATTGTCATAACATACCGCCAACCCCCAGACATGATCATAGCGGATGCAATCATATTTGGGCAGAATCACTTCAACGGCATTTCCCCGGATGCGCAATTCCCGGGTCAATCCATACACCATGTCGGCAAGCCCGCCCACCTTGGCTGCCGGGGCGAGTTCTGAAGAAATAGTCACGATATACATGAATCGAATGCTCCAAACCCTTCCGGGAAAGAGATCCTCTTGATGAAAGACACGTCAGCCATGAGGGGGTGCATGCCCCCGGTCAAGGAACGTGCATGGATGATGAATGCTCCGTTCCGGATCGGGCGACGTTTTCGGCAATTTTCTGTCCCGAGGAATCGGAAGTAAAGTTCCTCTGGTCATCTCCGGATTGCTGGTGGATCAAGATCAATGCTCCCAGGGGAGGCAAGGTCAGAGGGAGCGAGTGCGGGCGACCGTGGGCCGGGGTCTGCACAGAATGGACCCGTCCACCATTGCCGACGTTGGACCCACTGTATTTTTCCGAATCGCTGTTGAAAATTTCGGTATAAAATCCGGGATTGTTGATTCCCAGGTGAAAATTCCCCCGGACGACGGGGGTGAAGTTGCAGACGATGACGATGTCTCCGGAACTCCGGCCACGGCGAATCCAGGAGAGAATGCTTTGATGGTGGTCGTTGCATTCGATCCATTCGAAGCCTGCCGGATCATGGTCCAGGTCATGCAACGACAGCAGTCCGCCATAGAGCCGGTTCAAATCCTGAACCGCCCGCCAGATCCCTTGATGAAAGGGAACCTGTTCCAGAAGATGCCAATCCAGGCTGACGTTATGGTTCCATTGTTGTCCCTGGGCAAATTCGTTGCCCATGAACAGCAGTTTTTTGCCGGGATAGGTGAACATGAAGGTGTAATAGCAACGCAGATTGGCAAATTTTTGCCAGGCATCGCCGGTCATCTGATCCAACAGGGAACCCTTGCCGTGGACCACTTCATCGTGGGACAGCGGCAGGATGAAGTTTTCATGGAAACAATAGAGCATGCCAAAGGTCAGATGGTTGTGATGATGGGAACGATGGATCGGTTCCTTGTGCATGTATTCCAGGGTATCGTTCATCCATCCCATGTTCCATTTGAAACCGAACCCCAAGCCACCGGCATCGATGGGACGCGATACCTGGGGCCAGGCGGTCGATTCCTCGGCGATGGTAATGGCGCCATGGCCTTCCTCGTAGACCTTGGTGTTGAGGGTACGGATGAACTCGATGGCTTCAAGGTTTTCCTTGCCGCCGTACTGGTTGGGAATCCATTCGCCGGATTGACGCGCATAGTCGTTGTAGAGCATGGAGGCGACTGCATCGACCCTGAGTGCGTCAAGATGGAATTGTTCGATCCAGTAAAGGGCGTTGGCAATCAGGAAATTGCTGACCTCCTTTCGACCAAAGTTGTAGACCAAAGTGTTCCAGTCGGGATGGAAGCCACGTCGCGGGTCTTCATGTTCGTAGAGCGCGGTGCCATCGAATCGGGCCAGGCCATGGCTGTCGGTGGGAAAATGGCCGACGACCCAGTCCATGATGACCCCGATCCCTGCCTGATGCAGACGATCCACCAAGTAGCGCAGATCGTCGGGTTGACCGTAACGGCAGGTGGGGGCAAACAGGGCGGTTGGTTGATAGCCCCAGGATCCTTCGAACGGAAATTCCGACAGGGGCAAAAATTCGACATGGGTAAAGCACAGATCCTTGAGGTAGGGGACGAGTTCATCGGCGAGTTCGCGATAGGAAAGGCTGCGATTGCCCTCTTCGGGTTTGCGCCGCCACGATCCAAGGTGAATCTCGTAGATACTCATCGGCGAATGATAATAATCGTGACTCTGCCGTTGTTCCATCCACGACTGGTCGTTCCAGGCGTAGGTGCTTGGTCCCTGGACGATGGAGGCGTTTCCGGGGGGAAGTTCGGAGGCGAAGGCGAAGGGGTCGGATTTGTTGGGTTGCAGGTCACCGAAGGGTCCCTTGATCTCGAACTTGTAGAGTTCTCCGGGGTGGACCTGGGGGACGAACAATTCCCAGATGCCGCATTCCTGTCGCAGTCGCATGGGGTGGCGCCGCCCGTCCCAGTTGTTGAAGTTGCCGACGACGCTCACCCTCTGGGCGTTGGGGGCCCAGACCGCGAACATCGTCCCCTCCATGCCCTGGATCGAGCGGGGATGGGCGCCGAGATGTTCGAACAGGCGCCAGTGACGCCCCTCGGAAAACAGATGGACATCCAATTCTCCAAGGATCGGGGGAAGCCGGTAGGGATCTTCCATGACGACGGGGCCGGAACCGAAATCGGCGATAAACCGGTGATCGAAAGGACCCGGAGGGTGACGCAGATGCATGGCGAACAGCCCCCAGTCATGAATCAATTCCATGCGACCCAGGTGGTTGCCGGAATCGCGATCGACCAGTTCGACATACACGGCCCCAGGTTGAAAGGTTCGGACAACCATGGAACCATCTTCGAGAGAATGCATCCCAAGGAAGGCAAACGGGTCCCGGCAATAGCCGTTGACAACCTGATCGATGAAGTAATGCGGATGAAGTACGATACCCGATTCCTGGTTGTGATGTGTCATGGTGCCCCTTTCCTTGGACCGTGGCCATTCATGAGGAACGTTGTCAGGTGTGTCATCCGGATACGGAAGCGCCTCGGATGTCCAGGTATGCCGCCTTGCGCTCAGTGGGATGACAGGAAATATACCATCGATCTTTCCGGTTTGACCATGTTTTTCATCCTTGACCATTTCCCATGCCCGTGGTCGCGGCATGGATCATGGTGTGGTCTGGCATGTGATGGTCCGTCGTTTGCATGTGAGGATCTGTTTGTATTCGGTTCGATGTGGGCAAGCCTTGAATTCCACTGAACCGTCTGGATCATGGATCAAGGTTTCAACGCGAGCGACTTAAACCTAAGGAGTGTCCGGCCATGAGCCGCGATCCCTACCGAATCGACGACCATAAATTGATCTATCATCCGGCCCGGGCTGCCCAGGTATTGGCGGTGGCTGGCGAATGGGAGCGGGCCCGACGGGTCTATCCCATCTATCTGGAAATCGCTCCGGTGGGGGCCTGCAATCATCGTTGCGTTTTCTGCGCCGTCGATTATATCGGTTACCAATCGGTCCGTCTGGATTATGAACTTCTGGCCAGGCGGGTTCCCGAAATGGGGCGTTTGGGGGTCAAAAGCATCATGTATGCCGGGGAAGGGGAACCCTTGCTGCACAAGGAGATGGCCCGGATCGTGACCATGACTCGAAACGCTGGCATCGATGTCGCCATCACCACCAATGCCTCGGTTCTTCCTCCCGGGTTTGTCGAAACCGCCCTTGAATGTCTTTCCTGGCTCAAGGTGTCCATCAATGCCGGGACCGCGGCCACCTATGCCGCGCTGCATCAGACCCGTGAGAGCGATTTTTCCAAGGTGATCGGCAACATGACCGCCATGGTGCGGCAAAAACGGGATCGGCGCCTTTCCTGTACCCTCGGGGCGCAGATTCTGCTGTTGGAAGAAAACAGTCACGAAGTCGAAACGCTGGCGAAAATTTGCCGCGACGACATCGGACTGGATTATCTGGTCGTCAAACCCTATTCGCAACATTTGTTCAGCAAGACGCAGCGTTACCGGGAGTTCGACTACCAACGCTTCGTGGCCCAGGGCGAGGCCCTGGCCCATTTGAACACCGACCGGTTTCACATCGTCTTTCGTGGCCACACCATGAAAAAACTGGCCGATGGCCATCGTTACGAACGGTGTTATGCCACGCCGTTCCTCTGGGGGTTTGTCATGGCCAATGGAACCGTTTCGGGATGCAGTGCCTTTCTGCTGGATCGACGTTTCGAATACGGCAACATCAAGGAACAGACCTTCCAGGAAATCTGGGAGGGAGAAGGCCGGCGCAGGGGGTTCGAACATGTCATGAAGGAATTGGACATTTCACAATGCCGCGTCAACTGCCGCATGGATGAAATCAACCGCTACCTTCATCGGATCGATACTCAAGCGGTGCCCCATATCAATTTCATCTGAGGGTCGAAGGGGCATCTCCCTGCCGGGCAACATTGTGTCCGAACGGTATTTTCCCCGACCGGTCGTCCTCCCCGGACTGTTTCAGGAGAAGACGGCGGGCAGGGAAAAGTGGGTCAACCGATCGGGGGTGACTCCGATTTTCATGGTCCATCCGCCATTGGTGTCCTCATAGGACAGGACATGACGATGGGGACAATAGTAGGCATTGGATTTTCTGAAGAAATCCTGGAGCCGATGCCGGGCGCATTTGTCGCAAACTCCCATTGGATGCATTTTCATGGTTTTCTCTCTTTTTTCTCGAAGGTGTCGTCCTGGTTTCGATTGACGCAAATTTACGGTTCGAATTTTTTCTAAAGAATATTTGGAACGTTTGAAACCTTGTTGGTCTTGATTGATGGTGCGGGTTGTTTTTTTATTGAAGGTCAAACAGGGAAATCATGGAAAGATACCATTGCATCCAACTGATTTCGTTATTTTTTCATGGTCAACGCGCCATCATTCTTCTCTTGGTTCAATCTGGAGCGGGTTGACCTGTGAGTCAAACTTTGAAAAATGCATGCCACGATGTCCGTCCGGTTGGGTCGCATGTCTTGAGCGGAGGCTTTGTTTGCATCCCCTGGGGCCCCATGGTACAAAATCCGGAAGGATTCCGGTCTTCCAGACCTGCGACACCAGTCTACAGTGACGACCCACCTTATTGATACCGAAATGTGAACGGATAAAATCATGACCGCACCCACCCCGGAAGAGATTCCCCTGCGACTTTTCAACAGTTGGAGCCGGAGCATCGAGGATTTTCATCCTCTGGTCTCCGGGGAGGCGCGGATCTATAGTTGCGGGCCGACGGTCTACAATCATGCCCATATCGGCAATCTGCGGGCCTACGTGTTTACCGATACCCTGCGTCGCACCCTCAATTGGAAGGGATATTCGGTTCAGCATGTGATCAACATCACCGACGTGGGCCACCTGACCTCGGACCAGGATGAAGGCGAGGACAAGATGGAACTGGCCTCCAGGACGATGGATCAGGACATCTGGAAGGTCGCCGCGCACTTTACCCAGGCGTTCAAGAGTGATCTGGCCGCGCTCGACATCCTGCAACCGACCCTGTGGAGTACCGCCACCGATCACATTCAGGAGATGATCGATTTTGCCTTGGCGCTGGAGCGGGGCGGGACGACCTACGAACTCGAATCGGGTTTGTATTTCGACACCACCCAGGTTCCCGCCTATGGGTCGCTTGCCCTGACGCCACGGGATGGACAGGCGGAAGGGGCCCGCGTCGAGCGGGTCGAGGGAAAGCGCAACCCCACCGATTTTGCCATCTGGCGCCGTTCGCCGACTCCGGGGAAACGGCAGATGGAATGGTTGTCCCCCTGGGGTGCGGGTGCGCCGGGATGGCATCTGGAGTGCTCGGTGATGAGCATGAAGTATTTGGGGCGACGCTTCGACATCCATACGGGGGGGATCGATCACCGCGAAATTCATCATTGCAACGAAATTGCCCAGAATCAGGCATTTTCGGGGGATGCCCATCCTGGCGCCAACTGGTGGATGCACAATAATTTCCTCATCGATCGTGGGGGCAAGATGTCCAAATCCAGGGGACAGTTTTCCACCTTGTCCTCGTTGGTTGCCCGAGGAATTCATCCGCTTGTCTTTCGTCTCATGTGCCTTTCGACCCACTACCGCTCCGAGATGGAGTTTTCGATCGAATCCCTCGCGGGTCAGTTGGTGCGTCTGAAGCGTTTGGTCGGGGCGGTGACGGCATTGCGTCAGGGTGTGGAACCGGCGGTCTGGCGGCGTATTTCCGATGAGATCGTTTTTTCCTCGGGGGCCGCGTTCACCTGGCCGCGAAGGTTTCTCGAAGAGGGGATTCCCGATGAAGGGCGGGACATTCTCATACGCTTCGACCAGGAGTTGTCGCAGGACTTGATGATTCCCCGAATTCTGCCGTTGCTCGATGAGACAATTCATCAGGGGGCGCTTTCTCCCGAGGTGCGATTGCGCCTTCTGGCCAGCATGGACCTGGTTCTTGGACTGAAACTGACGACCCTGGTTCGTGACGATCTGGTGCTGCGCCCCGAATCGGCGGTTCTTGAACGCGAAGAGATCGAATCCTTGCTCGGCCAGCGCCAATCGGCCAGAAAGGCCAGGGATTTTGCTTCCGCCGATCAAATTCGCAACCGTCTGGTCTCTGCCGGGGTCGAGATCATGGATGGCCAGGATCCGGCATGGGAATGGCGTCCCATGCTTGATTGAATCGTGGCTGCAAGCGTGGCAACCTCAATTTGAAATGCGATTGTCCTGCATGGAGTGCTTTTCAAGGGGGACAAATGAAGGTAAACTGAGCCGAAAATGGCGATTTTATCCGTTGTTTGGCGTTTATTTCGAGGAGAAACCATTCATGTTCCCTTCCAGAACCATGATCCTGGCGGTAGTGACGGTGTTTGTTGCCGGTGTGCTTTCAATATCGGGCGCCCAGGCCAAATCGGAGGAAAATCAGGCGGAAAAACTGTGGCTCCATGCCCTGGAAGGAAATCCGGTGGGGGTCAAGAAGGCCCTGGATCAGGGAGCGGATGTCAATTTCCCCAGCAAGAGCGGCATGACGCCGTTGATGTGGTCGGTCCAGGAGGGACATGACGAGATTGCAAGCTACCTGTTGAAGAAGGGGGCCGATGTCAACGCCTTTCATTTGCGTGGCGGTTGCAGCGCCCTGATTCTCGCCGCCGAATGGCTTCGTCCGGAAATGGTCGATCTCTTGATCGAACACGGCGCCGATACCAATCTTACGACCAAACGCCACTGGACGGCATTGCTCAAAACGGCCGACCTCAAGGTCAAGGATGCGGAGGAAGGGAAAAAACAGATTCGGATCGCCCAGTCGCTTCTCGCCAAGGGGGCCGATGTCAAGGCGGCGAACGGCGATGGCCGTACCGCCCTGATCCTGGCGGCCAATCGTGGCAATGTCGAAATGATTCAGTTGCTCCTCAAGCAGGGGACTCCCGTGGATGCCCGGGATCGGGAGGGGTATACCGCTTTGATGATGGCGGCCCTCGGGGGACATGACAAGGCGGTTGCGGCACTCCTGGAAAACAAGGCCGATCCGGAGATTCGTCATCCCTGCGGTTGTACCGCCTTGATGTTCGCGGCGGAAAAGGGCCATGACAAGGTGTTGCAGGGGTTGATCGACAAGGGGGCCGATGTCAATTCCAAGGGCGAGGACGGGATGACCGCCCTGATGCTCGCTTCCAAGAATGGCCGTGTCGATGCGGTGGCGGCGTTGATCGCCGCCAAGGCGTTGGTCAACGAGGTGAACAAGGAAGGGGCCACCGCCCGTCTCCTGGCGACCGAGTTCGGACATGACGAGGTGCAGATGCTCCTCAAGGAGGCGGGGGGACGGTGCCTGTGATCGGGAGGGAGGATTGAGGTTTTCGAAAACCTTTGCCTGGTTGTGTCGATGACGTGGAACCTGGGTCCTGGATGGCGTGGAACGGGAAGCGGCTGGTGTCGATTTCCCACTGTGTCCGGTGGACCGTCTGGTCGTGGACATCGGGTCATGGAGCGTTTGTGGTGGTTGCGTTTGTGGGGCGCATTCCTGATCGCGGTCGTGGGGTTTCAGTGGCCTCTCCAGGCCCAGGATTTGATGGCTGCCCACGTCGGTTCCACCACCAGTCATGACAAGTTGCCAGCCCTCGATGGACCCTTCGACTCGGGTCGGGAGGTGACTCGGGCCTGCCTGGGATGCCATACCGAGGCGGCATCGGCCATTCGCGGGACCGTCCACTGGACCTGGGAATACAGCCATGCCACTCTGGGGAAAACCTTCGGCAAAAAGAATGTATTCAATACATTCTGCGGTTCCGTGGTCAGCAACATGCGCGAATGCACTTCCTGCCACATCGGTTATGGTTGGCAGGATCCCGGGGTCACCGAGGTTTCGGATGATCAGGTCGATTGCCTGGTCTGTCACGAGAAGACGGGGAAATATAAAAAATATAACTATGGTTCTGCGGTCTTGAAATTTCGTGACAAGGTGCTGAACAAACCCGACTTTGTCGCGATGGCCAGAAGTGTCGGGCGACCCGGGCGGGCCAATTGCGGTTTTTGTCATTTCCACGGCGGATCGGGTGATGGGGCCAAGCATGGGGATCTGGATTCGTCCCTGATCCGTCCCGATCGGTTCCTGGATGTCCACATGCAGGAAGACGGATTGAATTTTACATGCGTCACCTGTCATAACGCCCCCAACCATCAAATCACCGGTTCACGTTATACGATGAAGGCCCAGGATCCACTGGGGATCGACCGTCCCGGTCGGACCGACGGTTCGAGGAGTTCATGCGCCTCCTGTCATGGTAACGCCCCTCATCGCTTTCGGAGCAAATTGAATGATCATGTCGATCGGGTCGCTTGTCAGACCTGCCATATTCCAGCCATGGCCCGGGGCGGTGTCGCGACCATGGTCCATTGGGATTGGCGTTGGGCCGGGCAGAACAAGGGAAATACCGACATTCCCGAGGTTCTTCGGACGGCGGGACATCTTCCCGAGAAGATCAGCATCCGTCACAGCCGGACCCATGGGACCTCGTTGTGGGGGGAAAACCTGACGCCGCGTTATGCATGGTTCAATGGCAGGGTCGATTATCTGTTGCGCAACGAGCCTCTGGACCCTGAGGGACCGATTCAGGTCAATCGCATCTTTGGCAGTGCCGCCGATTCTTCGTCGCGGATTTGGCCGTTCAAGAACATGTGGGCCATGCTCCCCGTCGATTCGACCCATCAGACGTTGGCGGTCAACCACACGGTCAAGAGCGATGCCGACGACAAGGAAGCCTTCGAACATTCCGCCGATTGGCAGCGTTCCGTGGCGGCGGGCATGGCGGCGGCGGGTCTTCCATTCAGTGGTGCGGTTGGTTTTCGTCCCGGAGTGATGTATTTTCCGTTGACCCATATGATCGCCCCGCGGGAGCAATCCCTCAAATGCCGCGAATGTCACATGGATGGCGGTCGCATGGATGGTGTCGAGGGGATCTACATGCCGGGGCGCAACAACAATCCCTTGTTGCAGCAGTTTGGCAGGGGTTGTGTCCTTCTGACTCTGATCGGCATGACGATACATGCCTCCTTGCGTATCGTGATGCGGCCAAAAAGACGGTTGCGAACCTCATGACGCACCATCCCGAACTGTTCTTTACCCGATACGAACGCTTTTGGCATTGGACCCAGGCGGCGTTGATTCTGGCCCTGATGATCACCGGATTTCATGTCACCGGTTTTTTCCATTGGCTCGACTATGAACTGTCGGCCAGCTGGCATCGGACCTTCGCCACCTATCTGGTGGCCTTGTGGGCCTTCACCATCTTCTGGCATTTGATTACCGGTGAATGGCGGCAATATATTCCCTCCACCGAGAAGATGCTCGAAGTCTTCCATTATTATTCCAGGGGGATGTTCGATCCCTATCTTTCCCATCCGTTCAAGAAGACCCGGCGCAGAAAACACAACCCGTTGCAGCGTATCGCCTATCTGATCCTGACCATCGTCATCTATCCGACCTTGCTGGTGACGGGGTTCATGTTCGCCGAATACAACAATTGGCACCTGGTGGGCATTCCCTGGACCTGGCTGGAAAATGTGGCGGGGGTTCATGTCGCCATGGCCTATGCCATGGTGTGTTTTTTTCTCCTTCATGTCTATATGGCATTCACGGGGCGTCCTGCCACGGCGGCCATCAAGGCGATGATCACGGGATTCGTCGAGGTCGAGGATGTGGAGCTGGACCCCCATCGCGACTATCGGTTGTTGTTGATCGAGGACGATCCTGTCATTGCCTTGATGATCCAGGGATGGCTTGATGGCAAGGAGGTTCGCGAAGGTGAGTCGATTTTGCCGATCAATTTTTCCATCGACCATGTGGAAAACCTGGTGGATGCCGCCAGAATGTTGAAACAGGGTGGTTTTGATCTGATTCTTCTGGATCTTTCCCTTCCCGATTGTGATGGGATTGAAACCTTTCGTGCCGTGCGGAAAAATGCGGTGGATCTTCCCATTCTGGTGATCAATGAATTGGAGAACGAGGAATTGCAATCACGGGTGGTTCACGAGGGGGCCCAGGATTTTCTCATCAAGAAAAATCTGAGCCGCCGAATACTTTTGCGGGCGTTTCGTTTTGCCCTTGAGCGGCATCAATGGTTGATGCAGGGACGATGACGTGGTACCCCTTGGGTTCAATTATTGAAAGAAAAAAGGTAACTGCCCAGGTACCCCCAGGTCCCAGGATTATTGAAAGAAAAAAGGGGTCTGGGGGATTGCCCCCAGGGTTTTGACTTTGACTTTGTTTTTCCACGCGCCCTTTCACCCGAAGCGAATTTCCGCAGTTTTTGCGGAAATTCGCGCAGGCGCGCGCCTTGGTCTGCCTTTCTTCGCGTTTTTTGCGAAGAAAGG